>CAYWMC010000007.1:0-20585 GCA_964459345.1 uncultured Klebsiella sp.
GTGCAGTGGGATAGGGGTAGTCGAAGGAGAAGCGCGAATACACTTCCAGTGTGTGAATGACCGATTCGGTGGAATAGGTGGACCACAGTGGCTCGCCTTCCTTGGGGTAGAAGGACATGGCCATCACGAAAGGGCGCACGTCGCCCCCTTGCTGATACCCTTTGGCGTCCCAGATGAACTTGCGTGAAGAAGCCCAGGCGAAGTCGCGCACGTTCTGCGCCGAGAAGCGCCAGGTCTTGGTGTCCGCACTGGCCTCACGCTCGTTCTCCAGGGCTTCCTGGGGCGTCACGATGAACACCGGCCTCTCGGCATTCTCGGCGGCGCTCAGCCGCGCGCGCTGCTCGTCCGTCAAGACCTGAGCCGGATTGTTGAGCACGCCGGTGGAAGAGACGATGTGATCGGCCGGCACCGTCATTTCAACTTCATAGTCCCCGAATTCCAGCGTGAACTCGCCGCGCCCGAGGAACTCCTTGTTGGTCCAGCCTTCGTAATCGGTGTACGCCGCCAGCCGTGGAAACCACTGTGCCATCAGGAAGATGTCATTGCCGCCCTCGCGTTCGTCGTCGGGGAAATGCTCGTAGCCGCTGCGGGCCGACACGGCATCTTCTTCGACGATATTGAACGCGAAGTCGAGATTGAACTGCGTGCTCTGGCCGCTGCGCAGCGGCGTTGGCAGGTCGATGCGCATGAGCGTTCCGACGATGGTGAAGTCAAGGGGATTGCCCCGGCTGTCCGCGACATTGCTGATCTCGTAGCCCATCGGCACATCGGCCATGGTCTGCTGGCGGCGCAGCTCTTCCAGGCTCAGCCGCGCCGGCGTGCTGGCATCGCCGGCGGCCACGGCGGGGCCACGGCGACCCACGCCGCCGAAGTCCTCGCTCATTTCGGCCATGGAGTCAGTGCGGAAGATGTTCTGGTCCAGTTGCAGCCACAGATAGGTCAGAGTGTCGGGCGAGTTGTTCTGGTAGCTCACCCCCTGTGAGCCCGTGAGGCGACGATTGGCTTCGTCGAGCACGGCGCTGATGCGGTAGTCCACCTTCTGCTGCCAGTATTCATGGCCTGGCTGCCCTGCCGCGTGGCGCCAGGTGTTGGCTGTGGGCAGAGTCTCATCGAGCTGGCGGAATTTGTCTTCGAAGTTGCCTTTGGTCTGACGGATGGCGTCGGCCTGGGCCAGGACTGGCAGCAGCAAGCCGAGGGCGAGAGCGCCGTGGCGAAGTGACAGACGTCGGGCGAAGCAGAGCAGAGTCATTGGGTGGGCTCCTGAAGTGCTGTTTGGTGGGGCGCATGTGTCAAGGTGTCGCTGGATATTAGCCTGAGTTCCCCTCACTCTGGAACCGCTTTTCCGTGGCCGGGGCGTTTTAATGCCGCAGTGTACAGGGTAGTATCCGCGCTGATTCCAATGACAGCATGAGCCGCGCACTGGCTGGAGAAGAGGATGCAGGAGAAAGTGACATCAGGCTCTGCCGAGGCAGAACTTCCCGCTCACGAGGAGCGCTCGCTCTGGCTGGCCCTGGTGCCTCTGGCCGCGCTGTTCGCCCTGCTGGGGCTGAACGTAGCCCTGTATGGTGACGATTCGCTGTCAGGCGCCAATCAGACTGCGCTGATCATCGCTGCGGCCATCGCTGCCGCCATCAGCATGCGACTGGGGGTGGGCTGGGCGGTCATCCAGGAGATGATGCTGGAGAATATCCGCGCAGCGACACCGGCCATTCTGATTCTGTTGATGGTGGGCGCACTGGTGGGCTCCTGGCTGATCGGCGGCATCGTACCCACGATGATTTACTACGGCCTGCAGATCTTCAATCCGGCCATCTTCATTTTCAGTTGCTGTCTGCTTACCGGCATCGCATCGATCGTCATCGGCAGCTCCTGGTCCACGTCGGCCACGCTGGGTGTGGCTCTGATGAGCATTGGCTACACACTGGGCTTCAATCCAGGGCTGGTGGCAGGCGCCATCATCTCGGGCGCCTATTTCGGGGACAAGATGTCGCCGCTTTCGGATACCACCAATCTGGCTTCCGGCGTTACGGGTGTCGATCTGTTCACCCACATCCGCTACCTCAGCCTGACCAGCATTCCCTCCATCGTCATCACCCTTGTGCTGTACCTGATCATCGGGTTCGTCCTGGGCACACCGGAAGCGCAGGAAAGCACGACTGCCGAAACCCAGGCGATTCTTGCCCAGCGCTTCAATCTGAGTCCGTTTCTGCTGATCGTGCCCGCCGTGGTCATCTTCCTGATCGTCAAGCGTGTGGCGGCTCTGCCGGCGCTGTTCGTGGGCGTGCTGCTTGGAGTGGCGTCGGCATTGCTGCTGCAGTATCCATTGCTGGTGGAACTCAGCGAGACCTATGGCACGTCCTATCAGGTGATCATGCAGGCGGTATATGGCGAGATCGGCTTGTCCACGAACAATGCGGTGCTGGACGAATTGCTGACCTCGGGCGGTATGGCCGGCATGCTCAACACCATCTGGCTGATCATTGCGGCCATGGCGTTCGGCGGGGTGATGGAGGCCTCAGGCTTCCTGCAGAAGATCACGCGCACACTGATCAGCCGGGTGCACAGTGCCGGTGGGCTGGTCACGGCCACGGCAGGCACCTGCATGCTGACGAATGTGTCGGCCTCGGACCAGTATCTGGCGATCGTGGTGCCCGGCAGGATGTTCATCAAGGCCTTCAAGGATCGCGGCCTGGCGCAGCAGAATCTCAGCCGCACGCTGGAGGATTGCGGCACCGTGACTTCCGTCCTGGTGCCGTGGAACACCTGCGGCGCATTTCATGCCGGCGTGCTGGGCGTGGCCACCATGGCCTATGCGCCCTGGGCCCTGTTCTGCCTGATCAGCCCGTTGATGACGCTGCTGTTCGCCTGGGGCCGGATCCGCATTGCGATGGACCCGGCCTGAGGCTGGCTATTCGCGGCCGAACAGACGCGAATCCAGGCTCAAGGGCCCCGGCCCGCGGGCAAAGATCACGAAGAAGACCATGAAATACATGGCTGCCAGCTCGCCATTGTTGATGGTTGGAAACCATGCCGCGTGGGCGGTCATATAGGCCATGATCATGAGGATGGCGGCCAGAAGCGCCGTGATGCGGGTGAACAGGCCCAGCACCAGCAGACCGCCGCCGAACAGTTCGATCACCGCCGCGACCCAGAGCATGTTGATGCCAAGGTCGATCCCGAAGAAGCCCATCCCACCGAGCAGAGGCTGCGCGTTTTCCCCGTACAGCTTGGCCCAGCCGTGGGTCATGAACATGGCGCTGCTCAGTACTCGCAGCAGAAACCAGGCAAAGGCCTGGCATTCCTCGGCAATGCCTTCGATAAAGTCAGTCATCGCTTAACTCCATTTATGGTTTTTATGGTCAAAAAACGATCAACTCGCGCATCATACTATTCACATGCCGACTGTCCACCAATCTTGTACAAAATATGAACAAAAAGACTGTGCTGATCATGAAAACCGGGGAAACCCTAGGGCCTTTGCGTGCCGGGGGGGAGGACTTCGAAGACTGGATGCGGGCAGGACTCGGACTCGACGCCCATGCGGCCCCGGCCGTCAGCGTGCATCTGGGGCAGCCGCTGCCGGAGGCCTCGACACTGGCGGGGGTCGTCATCACGGGCTCGCCCGCCATGCTCACTGACGGGGCGCACTGGAATGTTGTGGCGGCGCACTGGCTGCGAGACGCCGTGGAGCGTGGGCTGCCTGTACTGGGCATCTGTTATGGCCATCAGTTGCTGGCCCATGCCTGCGGTGGACAGGTGGACTATCATCCGGCCGGTCGCGAGATCGGTACCGTGCCAGTCACTCTGACGGCAGCGGCCCGTGAGGATGTCTTGCTGGCGGCTCTTCCAGAGTGCTTTCACGCCCACACCAGTCACTCACAGGCGGTGCTGACACTGCCTGACGGGGCCGTGCTTCTTGCCGCCAGTGCCCACGATGCCCATCACGCGTTCCGGATTGGCGAGCGCGCCTGGGGAGTGCAGTTTCATCCGGAATTTACGGCCAGAGTCATGCGCACCTATGTGCAGGTGCGGCAGGAGGCGCTTCGAGCGGAGGGGTTTGACGTGGACGCCCTGCTGCGGGACGTCGTGGAGACGCCCGCGGCAAGTGCTGTTCTGAGACGGTTTGCGGCCTTGTGTGGCGGCTGATCAGGAGGCCACGGCGTCGTTGATCAGCGCAACCAGTTCCGAGGCTGTGCGGGGCGTGGGGACCAGGCGGCCATCCACGAACAGGGTGGGGGTGGAGCGCACGCCGGAGCGTGTGCCGCTGCGCTGGTCGTTGCGAATCTTCTGGATCAGCGTGTCGTCTTCCAGGTCTGCACGGGCCTGCTCAATATTCAGCCCGAGCTGGTCCAGATAGCCTTCAAACTCGGCGTCCACCTCGGTCAGTGTCGACCAGTAAGCCTGGTTGATGAACAGCAGGTCGTACATCTCCCAGAACTTGCCCTGACGGCCGGCTGCCTCGGCATAGGTGGCCGCGCGCCAGGCATGGGGATGCGTGCCCGTCAGCGGATAGTGGCGGAACACCATCTGTGTGCGGTCGCTGATGGAGTTCCAGACCTGGGCCATCAGCAGGTGTTCGGTGGCGCAGGCCGGGCATTGAAAATCGGCATAGACCACGAGCTTGACGCCTTCGGGATTGCCGCGGGTGTGGTCCTGCTCGGCGATCTCCACAGGGGAATAGGTGGGCCCCTGCGACATCAGGGCGTACAGCACAAGAATGACCAGCAGTGGCGCAAGCACCATGACGGCGATCTTGCTGATGAGTTTCTGACGGGTGGTGCGTTGTTCAGCGGAGCGCTGTTTTTCTTCGCGGATACGGCGTTGTTCTTCGCGTTTGCTCATCGAAAGGGAACCTGTGGCTACGCGGAACGGCGCCCGCGACTGCAATGGGATGAAAAGTGGCTGTCACTATAAAAGAATTCGGCGGGCAAACCAACGCGGGAAAAGCCTACACGGCGAACAGATAACCGACCTTGAAGCCCAGATGCAGACCCTGGTCCTGATGGAAATTGATGACGCCTTCGGACTTGGCGGAATCAATGACCCAGTGGGAGACCGTCTCGATCACCCCCAGAAGCAGGCTGTTGGTAATCAGGTAGACCATGCCCCCGTGCACCAGCGCATGGGCGCTGAGCCAGTAATACCAGCGGGGGAAGCCATCGGATTTGACGCGGTGAATGTCGCTGTGACGGTTCTTGCCACGGGCCATGGCCTCAGGCTGCATGACGAAGTCCGCGGTCGCGTGACCGGCCAGCAGCAGAAAGAAGAGTTCGAGTCCGGGCATTGACGATTCCTTGTTGGGGGCGGCACTCCGTGCTGCCTCACCGGGTCAGCGAGGAAGAGCAAAACGCCGCCAATTTACCGGAGCATTGGTTAAAAAAGTAGCAAAAGCGAGGGCAATTATTGGGCTGATTACGCCGCCATCATTCTGCCAGAAACAGTGCAGGATCCACGCGCACATTGTTCAGGTTGATGCTCCAGTGCAAATGCGGCCCCGTGACACGCCCGGTCTGGCCGACGGCACCGATCTGTTGTCCCGCCTCTACCCGCGCGCCGACTTCGACATCAATGGTGTTCATGTGGCAGTACAGACTGATCAGTCCATGGCCGTGATCCAGAATGATCGTATTGCCATTGAAGAAGTAGTTGCCTGTGGCCAGGATCACGCCAGGCGCGGGGGCCATGATGGGTGTGCCCTCGGGTGCCGCGATGTCCATGCCGGAGTGCGGCGCACGGGGCTGCTCATTGAAGAAGCGGCGCAAGCCGAAGGAACTGCTGCGAACGCCAGCCGTGGGCGGCAGCATGCGGAACACCGGCTGCAACGAATCGTTCCAGCTGCTGAAGGCCGCATTCATTTCCGCGCTTTCGCGGTTGATGCGCACCATGTCGTCGTTGTTGGGATTGACCTGCCGCTCGTTGGTGATGGTCAGGCGCTGCTCCACGTACTGCTTGTCGGCAACCGTGAAGCTCTGGGTGGACGCGGCGCCCTGCGCATCGCGAAGCGTCAGAGTGTGGGTGCCGGCAGAAGCGCTCAGTGGAATGCCGACGATGGCATATTGCGCGCCCTCGAATTCTGCCAGCAAGACGCGTTCGTCACGGTAGTGCGCCGTAATGGCCTGCCTGTCCGTGGCAATCACGGCCACGCCTCCCGGCACGGCCGCCGCCAGGGGCAGGGCGTCAACAGGAACGGCCAGTGAAGGCGTCGAGCAGAGCAAGCTGCCCGCCAGCGTCAGAGCAGGCAGACATCGAGTCAGCAGGGCAGGAAAGCGGAACATGGCGTCAGAGCCTCCGGGCGTTATGACTCATTGATCTGTGCCTTTGGCAGCAGTGCACTTACCGTACTCAGGACCGCTCCTGCACCCAGTTGCGTGCGCAGGGTTTGTCCCACCTGCAGGTCTGCGGTGCTGCGCACTACCTGCTGTTCGACGTAGGTGATGCTGTAGCCCCGGCGCAGGGTCTGCAATGGGCTGACGCCGTCCAGGCTCCGGGCCAGCTGTGCCAGACTGGCCTGCTGACGTTGAAGGGTCTGCTGCATGGCGCGTTCCAGCCGGTGTCGCAGGGCCTCCTGGCGTAGCTGCTGCTGGCGAATGGCGGCGGCGGGCGAATACAGGCTGAGGCGCTGCTGCAGGCGCTGCAGCGCATTCGCCGTATGGGCCAGGTGATGACGGGTGGCGCGCAACAGGCGTCCTTCCAGCATATCCAGTGCCTGGGCATGTTCCTGCAGGCGGCGGCCGGGATGCTTCAGCTGGCGGGTCAGCCACAGCAGCTGCCGCGTGTCCCGCTGCAGGCGGTCGCCGATCAGCTTGCGGAACACCAGCGCGAAGCCTTGCAGCGTCTGCAGCATCTCGTTTTGATCCGGGCTCAGCAATTCTGCGGCGGCGGAGGGCGTGGGGGCGCGCAGGTCGGCCACGAAGTCGGCAATGGTGAAATCAGTCTCGTGGCCCACGGCGCTGACCACTGGCAGCGTGCTGCCGTGGATGGCCCGCGCCACACTCTCCTCATTGAAGGCCTGCAGATCCTCAAGCGAGCCGCCGCCCCGGCCCACGATCAGCACGTCCAGCCCCAGCTCTGCGGCCCTGCGATTGGCAGTGGCGATGGCCCTGACGATGGCGGCCGGCGACTCGGCACCTTGTACCGCCACGGGTAGGAGGGTGATGCGTATGGCGGGAAAGCGGCGCTGCAGCACACTGATGATGTCGCGGATCACGGCGCCGGTGGCGGAGGTGATCACCCCCACATGGCGCACATGGTCGGGCAGGGGGCGCTTGCGCTCGCTCGCGAACAGGCCCTCGGCGGCGAGCTTCTGCTTGAGCATCTCGAAGCGGCGGCGCAGGGCGCCATCGCCGGCTTCTTCTACCGATTCGGCGATCAGCTGATAGTCGCCGCGCCCCTCGTAAAGGCTCAGGCGCCCGCGCACCAGCACCTGCATGCCGTCTCGTGGCCGAAAGCCGGCCCCCATGTTGCGGTTGCGAAACATCGCGCAGCGCACCTGCGAGCCTTCGTCCTTCAGGGTGAAATACCAGTGTCCCGAAGCTGGCAGCGCCAGATTCGAGATCTCACCCTCCACCAGCACATTGGGGAAATGCCCTTCCAGCAGGGACTTCGCCATGCGGTTGAGGCTGGTGACCGAGAGCACGTCACGGGGCAAAGAAGCAGGAGACTGCAGAAAGTTTGACATGCCCGCATGATATGCCACGGCTCTTGTGGCATACAAATACCGGGTGTGACACGCAGTGCATTAATAAATTCTTAATGTCACCGTGGCAGGCTGCCAGTATCGAAACCTTCGCTCAAACCAAGGAGAACCATCATGAGTAGCAAGAAAGATTCCGACCCGACGTTGCAGCCTGCCCCGGCACTGCATTCCTACGCAGTGTGGGATGCCGGCGTGCGCTGGTTCCACTGGATCAATGTGCTGTGTGTGCTTGGCCTGATCGCCGTGGGCATTGTCATCCTCAATGGCACGGCACTGGGTGTCAGCAGCGAGGGCAAGGTCGACCTGAAGATTCTGCACGCCTGGATTGGGTATGTGTTCGCCCTCAACCTGCTGTGGCGCATCCTCTGGGGATTCATCGGCAATCCCTACTCACGCTGGTCTGCGGTCTTGCCCGGCGGTCGCGGCTATGGCACGGCCCTGAAGGAATGGATCACCGGCGCGAAGGCAGGCCACCCGCCGGCTTACAAAGGCCACAACCCGGCAGGCCGCCTGATGCTGGCGTTGTTGTTCTTCCTGCTGGGCGTCCAGATGATCACTGGTCTGGTGCTGGCAGGGACTGATCTGTATTTCCCTCCTTTCGGCCATGAATTCGCAGAGTGGGCCACGGCGGCCGGGGAAGACCACACGAAGCTGGAAGGCCTGGTGCCAGGAGCCAAGGAGATGCTGGACCCGGAGGGCTATGCGGCCATGCGGCGCTTCCGCGAACCGTTCATTGAAATTCACGAGATTGGCTTCTGGGCCATGCTGGCCGCCATCGTTCTGCACATTGCAGCGGTGGTGGTGAGCGATGTGAAGGAGGGCAACGGCCTGATTTCCGCGATGTTCAGCGGTCGCAAGGTGTTCTCCGAGAAACCCCGCGACTGAGAAGCAAGGCTTAATACTGCATTAAGATTCACTGTCTAAAGTGGCGACATGATCCAGCCAAAACGGAGTCTTTGATCATGTCAGCCACGCAAGTTTGTCTCAATATCGTCAGCACTGCAGGTCTCGACACCTCCTCGCACGCCGCGCCGCAGCTCGGCCTGCACGATCAGCAGGCGTTTCATCGCCAGACCCTCGAACACTTCATCCACAGCCGTTACGCAGAGACCTACAGCGCAGACATCGCGCATTTTCTGCCGCTGCTGATGGCCAGCTGGAATGGCGGCGACGTGCAGGGCGTGCTGGGCCTGCGCCCGGGCCAGTGCGGCCGCTTCTTCGTTGAGAATTACCTGAGTGCGCCGATGGAAACTCTGGTGTCAGAGCGCACCGGCGAAGCAGTCTCCCGCGCCACCCTCATCGAGACAGGCAATCTGGCAGGTACCCGCGGCAGCAGCCAGCTGCTGTTCATCGTGCTGACCGATGTCCTGCACCGTGCCGGCTTCCGCTGGGTGACCTTCACTGCTACCGCGCAGGTCAGCGCACTGCTGCACCGGCTCGGCTTTGCACCGCAGGAAGTCTGCGAGGCGGACCCGGTCTGCCTGGGCGAGCACGCGCAGTCCTGGGGCACCTACTACGCCAATCGCCCCTGGGTGGTCATCGGGGATGTGGCCCAGGCTTACAAGACCCTGCAGCGCAACGAATTTGCCCTGAAACTGCTCAGCGAACATGCCGACGAGATCGACGCCATCGTTGCGCTGCTGCAACCGTTCAGCAAGGAACGCAGCCATGGATAAGCTCTGGGCTGCCATCAATGCACAAGCCGCTGCCAAACCGGGCGAACCCGCCATCATGGTGTTTGCCGAGACGCTGGAAACGGCATTTACCTGGGCGCAGCTGCAGCATGAAGTGCGGCGTATGGTCTGGCGTCTGCGCAAGGACAAGATCAAGGTGCTGGCCCTGGCTGCAGACAATGTGCCGGAGTGGATCGTGGCCGACATTGCCTGCGCCGTAGCCGGTATCACCTTGCTGCCGCTGCCGGGCTTCTTTGCCCCCGGGCAGCTGCAACATGCATTGCAGACCGTGCCGGTGGATGCCGTGCTGTATGACGCCACGCTGCCAGGCGGCGTGCTGGAGGGAGGGGTTTCCCAGGTCATCGCCCCGGAAGTCCTTTTCGGCCTGCACTATCAGCGCATTCCGCGCACGGAGGAAGAACGGGCCCGGCGCGCCGATTCTCTCCCGGCCGCCACCCGCAAGATCACGTTTACCTCCGGTTCCACCGGCACCCCGAAGGGCGCCTGCCTGAGTGCCGCACACCTGCAGGCGGTCACCGACTCCATTGTGTCCGCGACCGAGCTATGCGGCATTACCCGTCACCTGTGCGTGCTGCCGCTGGCCACCTTGCTTGAGAACATCGCCGGCGTGCATGCGCCGCTGCGCAGTGGCGCCACTGTCATTGTCGCGAAACAGGAAACCCTGGGCTTCAACGGTGCCACTGGTTTCGCACTGCCGACCTTTCTCGATGTGCTGTCCCATTGCCGCCCCCACAGCATGATTCTGATCCCGCAACTGCTGGAGGCGCTGGTCATGAGCTGCGCGTCTGGCTGGAAGCTGCCGGAATCGCTGCGCTTTGTGGCTGTCGGCGGCGCGACGGTCAATCCCGCGCTGCTGGAGCGTGCCTGGCAGTTCGGCATCCCGGTGCATGAAGGCTACGGGCTGTCCGAGTGTGGTTCCGTGGTCAGCCTCAACACGCCGGGACAGCGTCGCAATGGCAGCCTGGGACGACCGCTGCCGCACCTGCGCGTCGAGATCATCGACGGCGAGATCAACACCATCGGCCCCCGTTTTCTGGGGTATGCCGGCGACAAGGATTCCTGGCACGAGACTGATGACAACACCCCCTTCGCCACGGGCGATCTGGGCTTTCAGGACAGCAATGGCTATCTGCACTTCACGGGGCGTCGCAAGAATCTGCTGGTGAGCAGTTTCGGCCGCAACATCAGCCCCGAGTGGGTAGAGACACAGCTCGCCGCCAGCCCCCTGATTGCGCAGAGCATCGTGCTGGGGGACTCGCGTCCCTACTGCGTGGCGCTGGTGCTGCCACGGCAGGCAGGCATTGCCGATGCCGTGATTTCCGCGAGTATCGCCAGCATCAATGCCGGGCTGCCGGACTATGCCCGTATCCGCCGCTGGGCACGCCTTGACGCCCCGCTGGCGCGCGGCACGGGCCTGGAAACCGACCTGATGACCAGTAACGGCCGGCCCCGCCGCGGGCAGATTGCCGCCCGCTTCGCCGCCACCATCGACGCGCTGTATGCCGCGTCCAATGACATTCCCACGCAAATTCACGAGGAGATCGTTCACCATGTTCTATGACATTCTGAAGCAGGAAACCGCCCACGAGCAGGACCAGCTGGTGCGCAGCGAGATCATCACCCGCTGCATGGCCCGCAATGTGACGCTCGACGAATACATCGCCTACCTGACCCAGGCTTACCACCATGTGAAGTTCACTGTGCCGCTGCTGATGGCCGTGGGCGCCCGTCTGCCCGAGAGCCGCGAGTGGCTGCGGGTGGCGGTGGCTGAGTACATCGAGGAAGAAATCGGCCACCAGGAGTGGATTCTGAACGACATCGCCGCCTGCGGCGGTGACAAGGAGGCCGTGCGCCGCAGCCAGCCTGCCATGCAGACCGAACTGATGATCGCCTATGCGTGGGACATGGTCATGCGCCGTGACCCGATCGGCTTCTTCGGCATGGTGCATGTGCTGGAAGGCACCAGCGTCAATCTGGCGGACCATGCTGCTGATCAGATCAAGGCGGCGCTGAATCTGCCGGAGCGCGCGTTCAGCTACCTGCGCTCCCACGGCAGCATCGATCAGTCGCACATCCAGCACCTGGAGGGTCTGGTGAACCGCTTCACCGATCCGGACGATCAGGCCTTGCTGCTGCACAGCACGAAGATGTTCTACCGACTCTACAAAGGCGTGTTCGACAGCGTGCTGGAGATTCCTTCCGGCGCCGCCGTGCGCAGCGCCGCCTGAGGATATCCGCATGCGTGTCGAGGGCAGAACAGTACTTTTGACCGGCGCGACGGGCGGCATAGGCCGCGCCCTCGCCCTGGTGCTGGCACGCGCAGGCGCGCGCCTGGTGCTCGTGGCGCGGGACGCTGCCGCCCTGGAACAGCTGGCCCGTGCCCTGCCTGCACAGGGGCAGCCGCACCTGTGGCAGGCGGCGGATCTTGTGGAGGAGAAAGACCGACTGCGCCTGCGCGAACTGAGCAATGAGGCACAGGTCTCCATGCTCATCAACAACGCCGGCGCGAGCGCTCTGAGCTTTCTGCAGGACACTACGTACGAGTCCATCGAACGCCAGCTGACACTCAATCTTGCTGTGCCTGTGTTGCTGACCCGATTGCTGCTCCCCCAGCTGCTCGCGCAGAGGGACGCCGCCGTGGTGAACATCGGTTCGGCCTTCGGCAGCATCGGCTATCCCGGCTTCAGCGTGTACTGTGCCAGCAAGTTCGGTCTGCGGGGCTTCAGCGAAGCGCTGCGCCGCGAACTGGCTGACACCAGCGTGCGGGTGCTGCATGTGGCGCCGCGGGCCACGCGCACGGCGCTCAACAGCGAGCAGGTGGTCGCCATGAATCATGCCCTGGGCAATGCCATGGATGACCCCGTGGATGTTGCCCGTCAGGTGCTGCAGCGCATCGAGAGAGCGCGCTGGGGCAGCGTGGTGCTGGGCTGGCCGGAGCGGCTGTACGCCTTCATCAATGCCGTATTGCCCGCCATGACCGACAGCACGCTGCGCAAGCAATTGCCGGTGATCCGGCGCTTCGCCAGAGCCCCCCATGCAACAGAATCCGCAACCCCGACCCCATTGAACCCAGGAGAAATGCCATGAAACGCTCTCGATTCCCCCTTGCCTGCCTGCTGTTGTGTGCCGCCTTTGGCTCCGCTGCCTTGCAGGCGCAGATGCCGCCCTCCGTTGCTGCCTTGCAGAACCGCTGGGCCGAAGTGAACTACCTGACCAGCGGCGATTCGCAACTGGAAGCCTTCAGCGTGCTGATCGAGGATGCCCGCAAGGCCACCGAGACCGAAACAGACAGCGCGGAAGCGTGGATCTGGAGCGGCATCATCAAGTCGAGCTATGCCGGCGTGAAAGGCGGGCTGGGCGCTCTGTCTGTAGCGAAGGCCGCCAAGGCCGACCTGGAAAAGGCCATCGCGCTGAACGGCGAGGCCATGCAAGGCTCGGCCTACACCAGCCTCGGCGTGCTGTATCTGAACGTGCCGGGCTGGCCTGTGGCCTTCGGTGACGAGGAGGAAGGGGTGGCGCTGTTGAAGAAAGGCCTGGAATTGGGCCCCGACACGATTGACTCCAACTACTTCTACGCCGAGTATCTCTTCAAGAACGACCAATTTGACGAAGCCCGTCAGTATCTGCAGAAGGCCTTGCAGGCACCGGCGCGTCCGGGCCGCGAAATTGCGGACCAGGGGCGGCGTCAGGAAATCGAAAAGATGCTGGCGCAGATGCGCTGAGCGAGGAAGGAAACTGCATGCAGGTGATGCTGGTCGAGGACAATGAAATGCTGGCGGCGGCCGTCGTGAAGGCGCTGCGCACCGCCGGCTTCAGCGTGAACCACATCAGCCGCGGGGATCAGGCGCTGGCGGCCCTGAAGACGTCGAAACCCGACATTCTTGTCCTGGACCTGGGCCTGCCCGGCATGGATGGACTGGAGGTATTGCGCGGCGCCAGACGTCAGCAGTTCAGTAATCCGGTGCTTATTCTCACGGCCCGCGACAAGACGCAGGACAAGGTGGCCGGGCTGGACAGCGGCGCCGACGACTATCTGGCCAAGCCCTTCGAGATGGACGAGCTGCTTGCCAGGCTGCGGGCGCTGGAACGGCGTCTGGGCAGCGTCAAGAGCAAGAACATCGTGATCGACGAGGTCGATCTGGATACCCACAGTTTTGAAGTGACCGTCGCTGGCGAACCGCTGGGCCTGCCGCGCCGCGAATACATGCTGCTCAAGGCGTTGATGGAGAGCGCCAACAAAGTGCAGACCCGGGACATGCTCGACAGCAAACTCTATGGCTGGGGAGAGGAAGTCAGCAGCAACACGGTGGAAGTGCATATCCACAATCTGCGCAAGAAATTGCCGGCAGGGTTCATTCAGACGGTGCGCGGGCTGGGCTATGTGGTGAAGAAGGGGGGAGGGGCCGCCTGATTCCAGACTCATGACGTCGATACGGATATTCCTGACGCTGAGCGTCAGTGCGATCATTCTGCTGGTCAGTTTTCTGTCCGCCATACGCGGTTATCGCGAGAGTATGGTGGAAGCGGAGCTATTGTTTGATCAGCAGCTGCTGGAACACGCCAAGATGCTGAGCCTGCTCAACCCCTCTTCGCTGGCCGGCGGCTCGCGGGTCATTCAGGATCTGGTGCTGCCCAACACAGTCAATTCCGAGCTGGGCGACGAGATGCAGATCGCCTACCAGATCTTTACCGAACGGGGCACTCTGATCCTGCGCTCGGTGCTGGCGCCCACCGCGCCCATGAGTGACTTCGAAGTGGGCTACCGGGAGATGAATTTCGCAGGCTACCGCTGGCGGGTGCTGGCCATTCTCGACGAGGAGCAGTCGCACTGGGTCATGACCGCGCAGCGCATCGACATCCGCTACGACCTGGCCGAGGGCATCATTCTGGATGCCGTGGTGCCCACGGTGCTCAGTGTGCCGATGGCGGCGCTGCTGATCTGGCTGTTCGTCAGCTTCGGCCTGCGGCCCCTGCAGACTCTGGCCAGGGAAGTGCAGTCCCGGGAGGCCAGCGATCTGAGCCCCGTGCGGCTCGATCAGGTGCCACGTGAGCTGACACAACTGACGCGGTCCATCAACGACCTGTTGCGGCGGCTGCAATCCTCGTTTGCCCGGGAGAAACGCTTCGCGGCGGATGCGGCACATGAGCTGCGCACGCCGATCAGCGTGCTGAAGGTGCAGGTGCACAATCTGCTCACCGAACTCGAGCGCCCCAGCGCCAGCGTCAACGAGCTGCGGCGGGGCATCGATGCCATGGGGCATCTTGTCGAACAGATTCTGGTGCTCAACCGCACCGCGCCGGACCAGTACATGGTGCAGTTCCAGCACGTTGATCTCTATGCGCTGGCCCGGGAAGTTGTAAGCAACGAATTCGAGCAGATACTGCAGCGGAGCCAGGACTTCGAGCTGGAAGGCGGGGCCTGTCTGGTCAATGGCGATGCCACGGCCCTGCGTTCGCTGCTGCAGAACGTGCTCAGCAACGCCTCGAAATACACGCCCGACGGTGGCCGGCTGCGCCTGCTGGTGGAGCACACGCCGCAGGGCACCCGCTGTGCGATGGAAGATTCCGGTCCGGGCATTCCCCAGGCCTTTCGCGAGCGGGTGTTTGATCGCTTCTACCGGCTGGATGGCGACCGCCATTCCTCCGGGGTCAGCGGCTCCGGGCTCGGCCTGGCCATCGTGCGGCATATCGTCGACATGCACGGCGCCACGATTGCGCTGGGGCAGTCACCCACGCTTGGCGGGCTGCAGGTGCTCATTCAGTTTCCCGCTGTGGCCAGCAGCACAACAACAATGCCAGGAGAGGCCGAGTGAACCGCAACGGCAATAGCAAGCAGCGACTTCGTCGCGCAATACTGACGGGCGCCGCCCTGTGTGGTCTGCAGGTGCTGCCGGGCAGCGCCGCGCTGGCGCAGACGCCCGAGGTGGAGATCCAGATTCGCGAGCACCTGTTCTATCCGGCGGAAGTGCGCATCCCCGCCAACACCAAGGTCAAGCTGGTGATTCGCAATCTCGATGCCACGCCCGAAGAGTTCGAGAGTTACGAGCTCAATCGCGAGAAGGTCATCGTGGGCAACAGCCAGGGCATCGTCTTCATCGGCCCACTGGCGCCCGGCGAGTATCCCTTCTTCGGCGAATTCAATCCGCGCACGGCGCAAGGCAAGGTGATCGTTGAGTAAGCGCAGTGCAGGGCCCGTGTGCCAGGGAGGAGATTTGTGATAAATGCAGTCATCATCGTGCTGCGGGAGGTGCTTGAAGGGGTGCTGCTGATCTGCATGCTCATGGCCTCGGCCCGCGCCATGGGACACCGGCTGCGCTGGTTGCCGGTGGCGCTCGCACTGGGGATAGCCGGAGCATTCTCCTATGGGTTGTTTCTGGAGCAGATATCGATGAGTTTCGATGGCCTTGGACAGGAGATTACCAGCGCCACGCTTTTGTTGTCGGTATCCATCCTTCTGATTGTTCACAATTTTCAGGCTATCTATTTTTCCCGTATGCCTGAGCAGCAATCGCCATCGATGTCTGTGCTTCTGGTGTGCATTGCGATTGCTGCAATGTCGATGACATTGGAGGGGGCGGAGATATATCTGTACGTCTATGGGTTTGGAGTACAGGCGGGAGACGTTGTATCTGTGATGTCAGGTGCGGCGATTGGCGCGGGTATCGGCTTGAGTCTGGGCACTTTTCTTTACTATGGACTGCGCGCTCTGCCCAGAAAGGAATGCCTGTGGGCCAGTGCCTCGATAGCCATGATAGCCGGCGCAGGACAAGTCATGCAGGCCACCTATCACCTGGAGCAGGCGGATTTTCTGCCCGCACAAATCGAAATCTGGGACAGCAGTTTCCTGGTTTCAGAGTCATCGGTCACTGGGGAATTGTTGCAGGCGGCATTCGGATATGAGGCGACTCCCACGGTCACACAGTTGACTCTCTACGTGGGCGCCATTGTGGCATCGCTGGCGGCAATGGCTCTTGCAAGACGCCGCACACGAAAACACAAGGAGAACGAATAATGGCAGTCATGGGACGTCTGCGGCCGTGCGCAGCAGGAATACTGAAAGCCCTGTCGGTAGTGTCACTGGCCCCTGCGGCGCTGGCAGATGTGGAGTTTCAGCACAATGGCGTCGGGCGCGTCTACGACCCCTATGTGCAGCCGCTGGAGCGCGAACTGGAGTTCCGTTCCTTGTATCAGACAGACGATGACCCTCTGGAGTCCGACATCCTGCGGCAACGACTTGGTTTCGGGAAGTCACTGACCGAACGCATCTTCGCCGAGGCCTACCTGCTGGCCGAGAAGCAGCCGGGCGGCTCGCTGCGATTGCAGGGCTACGAGGCAGAGGTGAAGGTGCAGCTGACCGAGCAGGGGGAGTATGCGGCCGACTGGGGACTGCTCATCGAGTTCGAGCGCGAGCGCAGCGAGAGCATTTCCGAGGCGGCCATTGCGGCCCTGGTCAGCCGGCAGTGGGGCGACTGGGTGGGCACACTGAATCTGGGCGTGGAGTACGAGTACGGGTCCGATATCGACAACGAGGTGGAGACCTTCATGTCTGCCCAGTGGCGCTATCGGCTGCGCGAAACCCTGGAGCCCGGGGTCGAGCTCTATGCCGATCAGTTCACCCGGGGCATCGGCCCGGTGCTGACCGGGCTCGTGCGAGGCGCCGGCGCTTCGAAGTGGGCGTGGGAAGCGGGGCTCATCCTGCCGCTCAACGATACCACCCCCGACTATACCTATCGCTTCCTGCTGGAGTTCGAATTCTAGGCAACATGCCAAGGCAGACTTAAGTTTGACTTAAGTTTGCCACATTACTGTGTGGCGACATTCACTGCTTCTTGCGTATCAGGAAAGTGTCGCCATGATCGGAATTACGCCATTTCGCAGTGTCCTGCTGACACTGACCTGCTCATTTGCCTTTCTCGTGTTTCTGGCGTGGCCCTCTGCGCAGAGTGTGCACTCCGGTGCATTTCTGCTGGTGGCTGCGCTGGTGCAGGCAGTCCTGCTGAGCGCACCCGTGCTGTTGCTGATGGCGCTGCACGCCCGGCTGCTGCGCAAGGGCCACAACTCCCGCCTGCTCGCCATCGCCACCTTCCTGCTGGCAGTGGTGACCGTGGTCTTTCTGCTGGCCAACTACAAGCTGCAGCAGATGTTCGGCTTCTACTTCAATTATTTCGTGCTCAATCTTCTGCTCACACCCGGCGGCGTCGAAGCCATGGGTGTCTCTGCCTCTACCAATGTGGCGCTGGGCATTGCGGTTGCGGGCATCGCGGTGTGCATGGCGCTGCTGGTGCGTTTTGTGCCGCTGGAACGTGCGGTGCCGCACAGTCTGAAAAAACTGCCACTCGTTCCAGTATTTGGCGTGTTGCTGGTGGCACAGGCCGGGTGGTATGCGTGGTCGGAGTATCGCTATGACCGCGAGATTCTTGCCACTGCAGACCGCATTGTCTGGTATGTCCCCGTCACCGCCCGCACGCTGCTGGAGGATGCCGGCTTTACGACCCAACGGCCGGAGCAGGATGACAGTGACCTGGCGGGCACGTCCGGCAAGATCGATTACCCTGCGACGCCGGCGCAGCCTTTCACGAAGCCGCTGAATGTTGTCTGGCTGGTGGCCGAATCCTGGCGCGCCGATGTGCTCACGCCGCAGATCATGCCCAACACCACGCGCTTTGCGCAGAAGTCGCAGCAGTTTCTGGAACACTACAGCGGTGGCAACGGCACGCGCATGGGCATGTTCTCGCAGTTCTACGGGCTTTACGGCAGCTACTGGTTCGACTTTCTCAGCGCGACGCGCCCGCCTCTGCTGATGGAGATGATTCGCCAGAACGGCTACGCGATGCAGGCGTACACGAGTTCGCGGTTTTCCTATCCGGAGTTCGACAAGACCATCTTCGCGGGACTCGCTGATACGCAGCTGCAATCCTGGACAGAAGGTGCAGGATGGGAGCGGGATCGAAAGAATGTGGGCGACATGCTCCAGTTCATCGAAACGGCGAAGGCGCCGTTCTTCAGTTTCATGTTCTTCGAGTCAGCACACGCCAATTACTACTTCCCGGAAGAGAGTGTGATCGAGCCCGACTACATCGAAGACTTCAACTATCTGACGGTGGATATCGAGAACAGCATCGAGCGCATTCGTGCGCGCTACATCAACGCCACTCACCATCTGGACAGTCAGCTGGGCCGCGTGTTCGATGCCCTGGAGGCGCAGGGTCTGCTGGACAGCACGATCGTGATCGTCACAGGCGACCATGGTGAAGAGTTCATGGAGAACGGACGCTGGGGCCACAATTCCACCTTCAGTCAGGAGCAGATCCGTGTGCCCCTGCTGGTGCATGTGCCAGGCCAGGCCGCAGGACAGGTGGCACAGATGACGAGCCATCTTGATCTGCCCGCCACAGTGCTCGCCGCACTGGGAGTCGACCTCGATCCGGCCACCTACAGCTACGGCAGCAATCTGCTCGCGGCGGACTATGCCCGGGAGTACACCGTGGCCAGCGACTGGCATGGCAACACGCTGATCACACCGGATGTGAAGATGGTGTTCAGCAAGAAGGGCGCCGCGTATGACGATGGCACCACCACACTGGAGGACGAGCCCGTGGACATTGGCAGCGTGGGCGTGGCCTACCGCAATTCGCTGAATCTGTTTGCGCGGGAGCTCGCGCGCTTTTATCACTAGGAGTCTCGATGTTCTTCCTGCCCACACTGCCCTTCGCCGAGGCACGGCATCCACTGCAGGTGCGCTATGGCGCACTGAGCGGCATTCTGCAAAAGGCAGGGCTGGACAGCTTTGAAGCCTTGTGGGATGTGCCCCACAGGTTTGTGGAGCCGATCAATCGCCGACGTGGCGGCTGGAGCGGTGTCACGAAGCTGACCTTGCCCGATGAAAAAGGGCGCTCTGGCGCCTGGTATCTGAAGCGGCAGGAACAGCAGAAGCGCTATTCCCTGCGTTACCCGCTGGGTGCACCCACCTTCCGCTATGAAGTCGATGCCTTGCGGCTCGGTCTGCAATTGCACTGGCCAGCCGTCGAGCTGCAGGCGTTCGGCATCTGCAACCGTGAGGGGCAGCAACGCGCGGTGTTGCTGACGCGCGAGATCGCGCTGCCTTCACTCGAGAGTTTTCACTACGACCTCGCGCCACTGCAACAGGCGCCGGGCATGCTTTCCCGCGTGGGCCGGCAGCTGCTGGACATGCACGCCAGCGGCTGGCAGCACGGGGCTCTGTTTCCATGCCACATGTTTGTTGACCTGGCAAACGGCGAGATGCAACTGATCGATTTCGAACGCGCACGCAAGCGCACGAACCCCGTGGATGCGGCCTGCGCTGACCTGGTCCAGCTGCTGCGCCGGGCCGACTGGCTCGAACCGGACCTGCTGCAGGCATTGCTGCGTCCATACAGCGAACAGGCACCGCGGGTCATCGCGCAGTTGTCACGACGTTTTCCCTCTCTCGTTTCCGCCCTTCAGGAGTCCCGCACATGACGGATGACATCAGCTACGCACGCGTCAAGTTCGACGCCGAATCAGCCCGCACCTACAGCCAGCGCAAGAACGGCAAACACCGTCAGGAGATGGCGATGATCGAAGAGGCCATGCGCCATGTGCAAGGCGTCACACGCATGCTGGATGCTCCCTGCGGTGTTGGTCGCGCGGCCATCTGGCTGGCACAGCAGGGCATCAATGTCACTGGTGTGGATCTGGGCGATGCGGCTCTGCATCTTGCCGCCACACTGGCATCCGAGGCTGGCGTGCAGGTGGCCTTCGAGCGGCAGGACATTTTCGATCTTCCGTATTCGGACAAGGCCTTCGATGCCACCTTGTGCTTTCGTCTGCTGCATCACTTCGAGAGCCCCGCATTGCGCAGCAGGCTGATCGATGAGTTGTGTCGGGTGAGTTCACGCTACGTGCTGATCTCGCGCATCACCCCGGTTTCGGTCACATCGCTGCGGCGCAGACTGCGCTTTCTGCTCAGTGGCAAAGCCATCAAGCAATACCCGGTTTCAGCGCGGGAATTGCACGGGGAACTGGCTCGCAATGGCTTCGAACCGGTCGTACAGACGGGCCGTTTTGCCCTGTTCCACTCGCTGCAACTGCAGGTGTACAGACGGAAATGAGGTCTGTATACTCGCGTTTTTGTAAATACGTGGAAATCTTATGTTACGCATTGCTGAAGAAGCTTTGACATTCGATGACGTTCT
>CAYWMC010000008.1:0-20451 GCA_964459345.1 uncultured Klebsiella sp.
AGTACTGGCCGTGGACATCCAGCCGGAAATGCTGGCCATGGTGGAAGCCCGCAAACTGAGCGAGAACGTCAGCAATGTCGAAGGCGTGCTGGGGGACCTGCAGAGCACCAATCTACCGCCGGATTCAGTGGACGTGGCCTTCCTGGTGGATGCCTATCACGAGTTCTCGCACCCCTACGAGATGATGCAGAGCATCTTTACGGCACTGAAGCCGGGCGGGCGTCTGATTCTGGTGGAATACCGTGGCGAGGATCGCAATGTGCCGATCCGCCCGCTGCACAAGATGACGCAGGCGCAGGTCAAGCGCGAGATGGATGTGTTCGACCTGGAATTTGAAGAGACGCTGGATTTCCTGCCCTGGCAGCACATGATGATCTTCAGCAAGCGCTGAGGAACCCGCCCCGGTCAGCGATAGAGGATCTCGCCCCGAAAGGTCGCCAGTCTCGCCAGCAGGCGATTCTGCGGCCCGAGGGGAATGCCCGCCTTGTTCATCGCCGCCATCATGTTCTCCACGATGGCGTTGAAGTCGCCTTCCGTGACGCCCATGCCGGCATGGGTGTCGATCATGCTGTCACCGGTGTACTCGCACGGTCCGTCGGCCACCATGCACAGATGCTCGTTCATCATCACCCGGAACCGCTGCACGTTGGACACCTCGAAGTGATCGATGATGCGCTCGTCGCCCGCGATCTCCAGAATGAAATTCTCCACGATGACGGCAATGGCCTGTTCGCCGCCCAGGGCGAGGTAGAGGTTTTCCTCATCCGGCACTGCGCTGCAGGCCCCGAGGGTCAGAGTGCTGGAAAGCAGCAGACTGCCCAGCCCGGCGCGCGTCTTGCGTGTCATCATGATTCAGAACGCTCCCTGCAGTGACAGATAGAAGCCGGACTGGTCGGCGGCACCAGCGATATCGCCGAGCATGACCCACGCGCCGGTGATCGAAATGTGCTTGTCGGGAAACCACGCCAGGAACAGGTCCCAGGCGTCGTCCTCAGTCAGTGCACTCAGGTTGTCGGGCTTCTGGCGGTACTCGGCGCCAAGCACCCAGCTGCGGGACAGGAACATCGCCACGGCTGCTTCCACGTGCACCTTGCTGTCCTGATCATCGCCGCCATAGCCCAGCAGACCAAACTGGTTGGCGCGGGAGTACCGGGCACTGACATTGAGCAGGGTAGTGCGTGCTGCCGGACCGGCGATCCAGGCCCGGGCGGCGCTCAGATAGACGTCGGTGCCCTCGGTGGCGCGGGCGCCAACCGCCAGCGCTGTAGCCGGGTCACGCAGCGCATTGTGTTCCACGCCCAGCACCAGCTGCGGCGAGCGCCCGTAGAGAATGTCACCGGCCAGACGCAGCTTCAGGCCGGCAGAGTCCTGACTGATGGTGGCGTCGTTGGCCTTGATGCGGAATTTCTGGCGGGCATAGGACAGCTCGATGCGGTCATGGAGATTGAGGCCGGCACCCGCCACGTCGAGCGTGTAGTCGTCCACTGAGGCATGGGAGGCGAAGACGCTGCCGCCCCGGGCATCCCGGGTCGCGTAACCGGTCAGTGTCGCCCAGGGCGTCAGACCGCCACCGCCGGCACCGCTCACACTGCTGACGCCGCCTGTGCCGAGCAGGCGTCCGTCCGGCTGGGCCTGAGCAGAGGTGGTCCAGAGGGCGCTGCACACGAGCAAGGGCAGGAGCAGCTGGCAAACGCGGGTTTTCATCATGTCCTCCCTGACGTCAAGGCGCGCCGATGGCCCGGAAGCCGAACACCTGCTCCGGCTGCCGTATGGTCAGTTGCACTTGCAGAGTCCCGCCATCGACCACGGCTGCCGTACTGAGCTCGCGACGATTGTCGGGATCGGTGGACCAGGGGTGCCAGACGCTGATTGTGTCGGGCAGCTGCTCCAGGCTGAAACTGACTGTCCCGCTGGCGTCCGTCACCGCCACATGCTGAAAGGCGCTGACATAGATGTAGCCCACCATGCTGTCGTGAATATTGCAGCCCAGCACCGCGACCCCGGCCTTGTCGAAGAGCACGGGATCGCCGTGCACGTCGGCGTAAAGCTCGGTGGAAAACTGCTTGATCGGTGAGAAGGAGTAGACGTGGTGGCGGATATTGTCGTTGTTGGGGAAGTCGACGGACTGGCCCTGCTGGATGGCGATCACCATCGGGACGAAGCGCTTGTTCACCTGATCGATGACAGCCACCTCGGCAGGCGCCTGCAGGACGGGCGCCAGCGGGCTTTCCACCACGGCATCGGCCACGGGCTGGCCATTCTGGTCGACGATGCTGACAGTCAGGCTGGCAGCGCTGGCAAGGCTGGGCGCAAGCAAAGAAAGCAGCAAGGGCAGCCAGCCACGAAGGTTTCTGTTGAGCACGGAAATTCCTGAATATTGGAGGAAGGCCTGCCCAGCATACGCGAAGACGCTCACCTTTGGATCAGTGTGAGTCGCCTCTGCGCAGCGTTGGCGCAGGCTTCAGGCTTAGAACGTCGTGCGGATCTTCAGGGCGATCTTCTGCCCACCGCCGGCGCTGCAGGAATCCTCGATCTCTTCCAGCACGCCGTTGGCTACCAGACCATCGAAACGCAGACGGTCACGGCAGAATTCCGACTTCAGCACATTGTTCGCTTCCAGGCGGAACGTGACGTCCTGGAATGCCACCTTGGAGATGAACAGGTTCAGCTGTCGGCCGGGCAGGCCAACCTCCAGAGTATCCACGTCGATGTTCTTCTCGCCGCCGTGGAAGTCAGTCTGCAGGTCGAAGCCATAATTGATGCCCAGCGACGGCAGGTCGTGGCGGAAGCCGATCGAGGCATTGCCACGGCCGTTGAAACGCCGGTCTGCACCGACAATCGGGTCAAACACGTAGGAATCGAAGATGTTCAGGCTGGACGTCAGCACCGCCTCCGGCATGCCCAGGAAGCCCAGGCGGGCGCTGGCATTGAAGTAGGCGCCATAGCGCTTGCCATTGCCCAGGTTGCCGGTGGCAGACTTCGGCTTCGTGGGGTCGCTGGACAGGTTGATCTTGCCGATGACGTCATCGATGTCACGATAGAACGCACGGGCGCTGAGTACGCCACCGTCATTGGGAAGGCGATACTCCAGGCCCAGCTCGTAGCGCATTTCAATTTCCTGCGTCAGGTCGGGGTTGCCTGCTGTCGAGTCCTTGTCATTGTCCTGATTGTTCAGCGTCGCGGTGAAACTCTCGAAGCTCAGCTGGGACACTTGCCGTTCCGCGGTGGCGCGCAATTGCAGGGAGCCGGTCATGTCGAAGCGGTAGTCCAGCTTGGGACGCCAGAACTGGAAATCCCGTTCGCGGCTGGCGGCGCCAGTCTGCGTAATCGTGGAATCTTCATAGAGCAGCGTGCTCTCGAGGCTCATGCGGGGGTTCAGCGTCCAGTTGTGGACGGCGAAGGCTTCGTAGCGCATTTCTTCCACGTTGGAGCCTGGGTTGGAGGAAGAGAGCACTGGCACCAGATTGCCATACGCTGCCGAGGCTGTGCCCGCGGCAGAGCTGGAGCCCACCAGCAGGCGCGTATCCAGAATGGTCTGTGCGCGTTCGAAGCCCAGTTGCAAGTCCTGCGAGTCCGTCAGGCGCCAGCTGTAACTGGCCTGGCCAATACGCTCACGCGTGGTGCGGTCAGATTGCAGATACTGCAGCTTGCTCTGTGTGCCGGACTGCACCAGGAAACGTTCGCGCACGCTGTCTCGCACTTCTTCATTCACCACGAACAGGAATTGGAAACGGCTGCCATTGAGGAAGCTGTGTTCGTGGTTGCCGCCGATCTCCCAGTTGCTGTGATCGTTGTCGGTCTTTTCGCTCTCGCGGCGAAACACGTCGGTGACAGCCGGCGGCCTGTGGATGCTGCGGTCGATGACATAGGGATGGCCTTCGTCGCCTATCAGCGCATTGAACTGCACGCGGTCGCGCTCGAAGTCGTAGCCCAGGTTCATGCTGGCCTGGACGCCCGTCTGGTCTCGATAGCTGTCCTCGCGCACGATCTCGCTGAGGCTGCGGTCGGGCAGATAGTTGTATTCCGTGCGGGTGAAGCCGTTGTAGCGGGGGTCCGCTTCCAGGTTGAACAGGTAGTTCAGGTTGCCGGCCTGGCCGCCGTAGGAGAAGGAGCCGCCCGGGTCAAGGGTGTCGTCGTGGTGGTAATCCATGCTGAGTTCAGCAGAGATGCTGGCCGTGTCGGTCGTCTCCTTGAGGACGATGTTTACCACCTGCCCGGCGCCGCGCACATCCATGGCGCCCGAGGAGCCGCGAATGATTTCGATGCGCTCGACCTGGTCGGCGGAAATGCGGGTGAGCTGGCTGCTGGTGGAATTGTCCTTGCCGGCCACTCGCTTGCCGTTGATCAGCAGGTCGCCGCCAGTTCCAAGGCCGCGTCCGCCGCCGTTGTTGTTGCCGCCCCCGCCGCGATTGAGCGTGACGCCCGGGATGCGGGTCACCATGTCATTGGCAGAGGTCGGGGTGTACTGCTCGAAGAAACTGGCGGGGTAGACCACGGTGGATTCATCGCTGCCGGTTTCCTGCGCCTGTGCGGTGGAGATGGCGATGGCCAGCGAGAGGGTGGAGAGTGCAGCAGCTTGTCGAAAGGTGGAATGCAACAAATGGGAAATGACGATTCGCCGATCTGTCATGTGAACTCCGGAATGTAACGAGTCGAGTAAAACGCACCAGGTACGTCGTTAGAGGTTCCGTTCAACGCCAGATTTGGCCCTGATCGAATATTGTACGAATTGGAGTGTACAGGACTTGGGTGTCCGGAAAAGTAACAAATTGTCAGCGCTTGTGCGCTTGCAGCGCTCAATTCTGTCATTCTTCGGGCAATGCATGTGATTTTGACAATGTGGTGTCAGCCAGCCTCGTGTCCGTCGCTTTGCGCTTTGCAGGACGATTGATCATAATGCCCGCCTGTTTTTGGTGGCCAGTCGGGGAATGAAAGTCATGCAACGCGAATCCATGGAAGTCGATGTCGTCATCGTGGGAGCGGGGCCAGCCGGTCTTGCCACAGCCTGTCGTCTGCTGCAACTCGCGAAGGAATCCGGGCAGGAGATCAGCGTCTGTGTCCTCGAGAAGGGCTCGGAAGTGGGCGCGCATATTCTCTCCGGCGCCGTGTTCGAACCCAGTGCGCTGGACGAGCTGTTTCCAGACTGGAAGGAGCGCGGCGCTCCCCTGAATACCGCCGTCACCGGCGACGACGTCTATTTCCTTGGTGGCCCTGAAAGCGCCTTCAAGTTCCCGGGCCTGTTCGTGCCGAAACCGATGCACAACGACGGCAACTACATCATCTCCCTGGGTAACCTGTGCCGCTGGCTGGGTGAACAGGCTGCAGAGCTGGGCGCAGAAGTGTTCCCAGGCTTTGCGGCGGCGCAGATCCTCTACCACGAGGATGGCAGCGTGAAGGGCGTGGCCACGGGTGACATGGGGGTGGATGCCCACGGGCAGCACAAGGACAGTTTTGAGCCGGGTTTCGAGTTCCACGCCAGGTATACGGTCTTCGCCGAAGGCTGCCGTGGACATCTGGGCAAGGAACTGATTGCCCGCTTCAAGCTGGACAGTGACAGCGATCCTCAGCACTACGGCATCGGCCTGAAGGAAATCTGGGAAATCCCGGCAGAGAAGCACAAGGAAGGCCTGGTGGTGCACACAGCCGGCTATCCGATGATTGGGGCCAGCGCGGCGGGCTCCAGTGGCGGTTTCCTCTACCACGCCGAGAACAATCAGGTGTCCGTGGGCCTGATCGTGGACCTTGGCTACAGCAACCCGCACATCAGTCCGTTCGACGAATTCCAGAAGTTCAAGCAGCACCCTGTCATCAAGCAATACCTGCTGGGCGGCAAGCGCTTGAGCTATGGCGCACGGGCACTGAACAAGGGCGGTCTGAACTCTCTGCCCCAGATGCACTTCCCGGGCGGCCTGCTGGTCGGGTGCGAAGCCGGCACCCTCAACGCCGCCAAGATCAAGGGCAGCCATACGGCCATGAAGGCAGGCATGCTGGCGGCAGAGTCATTGCACGCAGCGTTGGCTCAGGCTGCCGCAGGGGGTGCGGCGCCGCGTGATCTGGCGGACTATGCCGAGCGCTTCAAAGCCTCCAGTCTGCACACAGAGCTGCACCAGTCCCGCAACTTCAGCGCAGGCTTCCACACGCTGGGCTTCTGGCTGGGAAGTGCCCTGGTCTTCATCGAACACAATATCTTCGGCGGTCGCTTCCCTTTCACGCTGCGAGACAAAACGCCCGATTACGCGCAGCTGCGGCCCGCCGCCCAGGCACCGCGCATCGACTATCCAAAGCCGGATGGCCGGATCAGCTTCGACAAGTTGTCGTCGGTGTTCCTCTCGAACACCAATCACGCGGAAGACCAGCCCTGTCATTTGCAGCTGCGCGACCCGCTGATTCCCCTGACGCAGAACCTGCCTCTGTACGACGAGCCTGCGCAGCGGTACTGCCCGGCGGGTGTCTATGAGGTTGTGGAAGAGGCCGACGGCAGCAAGCGCTTTCAGATCAATTCCCAGAATTGCGTGCACTGCAAGACCTGCGACATCAAGGACCCGGCGCAGAATATTCACTGGGTGTCGCCGGAAGGTGGAGGCGGTCCGAACTACCCGAATATGTAGCGCTTGCCAAGCCCTCCGGCCCTGCCTTACTCTGGCCGAAACAGGGTTTTTGGAGCGTTCCATGATTCGCCCACTGGCAATTCTGGCTGCATGCGGGCTGTGCTCGGCAAACGTGCTGGCGCAGGACGATCTCTCGGCACAACGCTGGTTCTCGGCCAGCACCGCCAACTTCCAGATTCTCAGTCAGCGCTCCCGCGGCCAGACCGAACAGCTTGCACTGGCGCTCGAACAATGGCGCGAGGCCGCCACGCGGATACTGGGCGAAGCGGCCGTGGTCTCGCCCGATCCACTACCCAATTACGTGTACCTTTTTGACAGCGAGGAAGATTACCGTTCTTTCGCTGATGGCGAGGAGTTGTCCTACCTGTACTCTTCGCCGCGTTCCAATTTCGTCATCCTGCTGGATTCCGACGCCGCGCTGGATCTTGCCCAGCATCATTATTCCCACTTTCTGATCAATAACCGGCCGATCGGCGTGCCCCGCTGGTACGAAGAAGGCATGAGCAATTATCTGAGCCGGCTGAGCGCAGACGAGGGTGAGATTGCACTGGCGCCCTTCGTGCCCGAGCAGTACGAGCTGATGGTGACGGTGAACGGAGTGTTGTCCCTGGACGCCCTTCTCTACGACGATGCAGCCCTGGCCTCGCCGCGCCTGATCCAGGTGGCGAATCTGAAGGCCGGCATGTTTGTACATTTCCTGCTGCATGCACACGAATATGAGAGCTTCGCGGACCGCCGGCCACAATTGCAGAGCTACCTGGATTTCCTGCAGCAGGGACGCACCGAGCGCTTCGCTTATGACCAGTCGTTTGACAGTTCTGTCGCTGCGCTGGAACGCGAGTTTGACCGCTTTCTGGCCCTGATGGCGGAGTCCCGTGAAGACGAGCGGCAGCTTTTCCAGCTGGCCGATGCTGCAGCGCCCGAAGCACAGGAGGCCGCTGCGCAGCATGTTGCGCTGCAACTGGGAGAGCTGGCCTTGCATGCGGGGGAGTTTGACCTCTCTGCGGCCTATTTTGACGGACTGATGGCGCAGTCGTCGCCACTGGGGCGGGCCTGGTCAGGTTTCGCCGATGCGCGCCGCATGCGCGAGCGTGGGGAGGGCGAAGCTGCCCCGGACGTCGAGCCACTGTACCTGCAGGCACAGGCAGTACAGGGCGATGACTACCAGCTCTACCTCGACTATGGCCAGTATCTGGATACCGAGCTGAAGGACTGCGAGGCAGGGTATTCGCCGCCGGAACGTGAACGCATGCAGCAGTTGCTGCACGAGCAGTTCACCCGCGCGCTGGCCCTTAACCCGGACTCGCCGGAAGTGCAGTTGTCCTACGCCCAGTTGTTCACATTGCCGGGTGCGGACTGGCAGCAGGGACTTCCCTATCACCAGCAGGCGCTGGCCAGTCTCGCGGCGGACTCCTTCGTACAGGAACAGGCCATCGACTACGCCATCCTCGCGCAGCGCTTCGACGATGCGGCGCGCGTGGTGGCGCGCATGGCCAGACCCATGCATTTCTGGGGCGCGCACCCCTGGATCACGGCGCTGAACAACAAAGTGCAGGCGGCACAGCGCGGCGAGGCTTATGATGCCTGTGCGCCGGCAGAGCTCTGAGACTGCACTCAATCGGGAGGTTCCATGCGCGTATTGCTCGCCTGTGTGATCGCGACACTGACTCTGCTTGCCCCTGTCGGCTGGGCTGCTGTTCTTGACCCTGAGAGTACTGCGGAGTCGCCGCTGCTGGAGCTGGATACGGCGCTGGATGCGGCTGGCATCGATGTGGCATTCAATCTGAACAGACGGCATGTCGCTGGCGTAACGCCGCGCCGTCCGCGGATTGGTGCACTGGCAGACCTGCCGCCTTTGCTGTTCCCCACCACTGCGGAACTGTTGGCCTGGGAGGATGCGTTTGCGCGAGGTGACATCGGGCTGCTGGCGTTCCTGCCCTCGGCAGCGCAGGTGCAGGGCTTTCCCGACTTCTACAAGCAGTGGCTCGCCGCGCCCGCGGTGGAGCGGCAGTTTCTCAGCTACCACCTCGATGACGTCAGAGTGTCCGAACTTCTGCAGGGCTTGCTGGACAGTGGCTACTCCGCGCTGTCGTTGACGGCTGGTTCTGGGGACGCGGAGTCGGGCGGACGCTTGTATGCCACCGCCGGGCGACGCTGGGTAGTCGATTCCGTGTCTGCCAGAGACGCTGACCTGGAGATTCCCGAGTTCGCCCTCCTGGGCGAGGTGCTGCAGCGCGACAGCACTTCCGCCATTGATCCGGACAGCCGGGCGCAACGCCGCCTGGCATCCGCCGAGCCTGC
This sequence comes from uncultured Klebsiella sp., assembly GCA_964459345.1. Taxonomy (GTDB): domain Bacteria; phylum Pseudomonadota; class Gammaproteobacteria; order Pseudomonadales; family Pseudohongiellaceae; genus UBA5078. The sequence continues at coordinate 8,910 of CAYWMC010000008.1, forward strand.
AGTGTTTCTGAAGGAGAGTCTGGGGGACGAGTTCGAGGCTTCCACGATCCCGGAGATTATTGTGCCGGGTGGAATTGCCTTCGGCGAAAACGCGGTCTTTCCATCAGACAATCCTGCGCTGGAATTTGCAGAGAACAGGCTGTGGCTTCTGTACAACGGCACCCGCGTGCCGCTGCCGCAGGACGATGTGAAGACCTGGAAGGCTGCCTTCGATTTCGCAGATCGCTCGGGACGGATTGATTCCGATGCCATTGTCGATATCGACGAGCGTGGTCGGGTGCGTCTGTCCTCGACGCTGAAAGATACCGATCTTGGCGGCGCCATGGTGCGTATTGACCTCGAGCCGTTCAATTACGTGACTCGGCTGGATGTGCTGAAGAGTGTCATCATCGATACGGCTGTTCGTTTTGATGTCGTCGGCGAGCTCATGCAGTTTTCGACAGAGTACGAAGTGCGTTTCCTGCAATCGGATCGACTGCGCATCGCTCGCACACAGGCGGCACTGGTGTATCGCTATGAATCGGCTGGCGGAACAGTCAGCTTCGAAGATGCCTGGGGGCCGGAAGCCTTCCGCCTGGAAGGGCGCACGGATTACGAGGGACTGGGTGCGAGCACGGCCGCTGCAGGGCGCTACGCCGGCTGGATCGCACTGTTCAGGAATGTGCACGAGAATGCCGTGGATTTCAGTCACGGGCGCTATGAATTCATGAAGCTGGACAAGGCGGGCCGGTCAACGCCGACCCGGATGTGAGTCGCCATGGGGAAAATACTGCTTGCTGGACGTCTGCTCGGGGTGCTGCTGGCAATGAGCCTGCTGCCCGCGTGTTCGATGGTGCGGCTGGAGTTGCCGTTTGCCGCCGACAAGGAACTGGAGGCGTCGATTCTCAATCAACGGGAGGATGCCTTCCCGGATATGGATGCGATGGCACTCGATCAACAGATCATCGACTACCTCGAAGCCAATGTGACGGATCGTTCTTCCGACTACCGCATCGTCGACAGATTGCAGGAGCTGCTCTTCAGCGAAGGCTATCTGAACCTGCAGTATGACGATCTGCGCACGCGCACGGCGGTGCAGACATTCGAGGACCGGCAGGGCAATTGCCTGTCGGTGGTGAGTCTCTATATCGCCATGGCGCGGCATTTCGGTGTGGACGCACAGTTCCAGACGGTCAAGGTGCGCCCCAGCTGGGATCGGCGCGGCGAGCATCTGGTGCTGAGTCAGCATATCAATGCCATCGGGCGCCTTGGCCAGGACACGCAGTATGTCGTCGATTTCACGCCCGAGATCACGCTGCAGCAGCTCACAGCCAATCGCGTGAGTGACAGTCAGGCCCGTGCGCTCTACTTCAACAACCTCGGTGTGGAAAGCCTGATTGCAAATGAACTGGACAAGGCCACTGCGTACTTTCGCAATGCGCTGTTCATAGATCCTGAGCTTTCCATCGTCTGGAACAATATTGGCTCGACCTACAGTCGCCAGGGCAACAAGGATCTCGCGGAGTATTCATACCTCAAGGCCTTCGCGCTGGATCGCTCCAATGCCACCGCCATCAACAATCTCGTGAAGTTTCATACGGCGCGTGGCGATGTCGCAACAGCGGAGCGCTATGCCAAGGCCATCGAGCGCTTCAACAACAGCAATCCCTATTTTCACTACAATCTTGGCAATGTGGCGTATGCCGAGGGCAATTTCGAGATGGCGCGCATGCACTACGAACGCGCCATTCGTCGCAAGGAGTCCGAGCCGGATTTCTATCTGGCGCTGAGCAAGACTTACGAAATGCTGGGGGATATGGAACAGTCAGAATTGCAGCTGGGTCTGGCACGGGTTGCCGTGTTGAACAGCAACCAGCTCTATCTGCCGAGCCGCAACAAGGTGCGCGTGGTGGATGAAAAGTCCATCCTGCGCTCCTCGAGCGCAGGCTTCAGTGTCAGGGCAAATCCGCTCTAGCACCGCAGAGCTTCAACGATATTCGAAGTGCAGGGCAAACGGGGCGAGCAACGTCCGGGCCTGATCTTGCGAGGCAAGGTCCGGCGTGCGGACCTCTACCGTCAGACCCCGCTGGTGGTCCTGCCTGCATGTCACGGTGGCGGACACCCCGCCCTCTGCAAGAGTCTCCCTGACCAGCAATTGCGTGATGTGCTGACGCAGCGCGGGCCGGTAGATCTTGCCCACCACAGTCAATGGCATTGCAGGAATGATTTCGATGCGTTTGGGCACCGCGGCGCGTTCGCTGATGTGCTGTTCGCACCAGTGCAGAAGTTCTTCATGCGTGGCCGCGCTGCATGGCGCCAGCACCACGAACGCCATCGGCAGCTCGCCTGCGTAGGCATCCGGCATTCCCACGGCCACGGCGCTGAGTACGGCAGGGTGTCGGCACAGGACGTCTTCAAGCAAGGCCGGATCAATATTGTGGCCGCCACGAATGATCAGGTCTTTTGCTCTGCCAGAGAGGAACAGAAAGCCGTCGGCGTCCAGGTAACCGATGTCTCCCGTATTGAACCATTCCTTCTCTATCCATGCGTGGCGGTTGTCTTGCACATCCTTGTAGCCCAGAAAGACCTGCGGGCCCTTCACCAGAATCACGCCGCTTTCGCCGGTTCGGCACTCGCGCAGCACGCTGTCATCCAGCAGGTGGACGATGCGAATTCTGGAATACGGCAGTCGTCTGCCAACGCTTCCGGGAGGCTGCCAGGTGGGCGCCCGCGAGATCAGCGACGTGGTTTCCGTCATGCCGTAGCCATTGGAGACGGCGACATTGAACTGCTTCTCGAAGTTGTGCTCGAATGCGGGCGACAGGGGCGCTGCGCCTGAATTGATGGTCTGCAGGCAGGAAATGTCTGCCGTGCCGACGGGAATCTGCGTCAACGCCATCAGCACAGTCGGGACGGTCGAGAAACCCCGTACCTGGAAGCGCTCAATGTGGTGCCAGAAATTTTTCATGCCCTCCTGACTGCGAAATCCTGTGGGTGTCAGCAACACGACTCGACAGCCTATACTGAACGCCGCGATGCCCTGAATGATGACGCCGTAGATATGAAAGAGCGGCAATCCACACAGAATCGTATGCCGGGGCAGGTGCGCCGTGTAGACCTGCATAAGCTGGCCGAGGAATGCAAGATTGCCGTGGGTCAGCTGTGCCAGTTTGGGGCGACCTGTGGTGCCTCCCGTGTGAAAGCATGCTGCTATGTCGGTCGCTGCAAACTTGCGGCCACTGATCAGACGATCATGGGGTTGCAGCTCGATGGCGCTGTCGTAGTCGATGAGGGGAACGCCGAGTGCGCTCTGCAGATCGGGATCAGCCGTCGTGAAGTGGGCGAGCTGCACGAACACGACTGTATGCACATTCGCCAGGCGGTGCAGAATTCCGGAAAGTTTGGTCCACAAATCGCTGTGTGGCGAGGGCGCGAGGCACACAATCAGTTTTGACCCTGCGGCTTCGATGATCTCGGCAATGTGCTCTGCTTCGAGCATTGGATTGATGGGGTTCGCGATGCCCGCCGCCTGACAGCCCCAGATGACAGGATGACTCTGGGGAAGCACGGGCAGGAGAATGGAGACGGTATCTGCGGCGCGAATTCCAAGGGAATGCAGAAGATTCGCGGTCTGCGTGATGCGGCGGGCGAGTTCGCGAAAGCTCAGTGTCTGCGTGGGTTCGTCACGCTTGCCAGTGAGCAGGAATTCAAGCGCAGCATCGTCAGAGAAGCGCGCTGCGCTTTCCATGAGAAGTGCGTAGCTGTTGGTGTGCGGGAAGCGAGCATGGCAAGGCGTGGTCTCGAATGCCTCGATACTCTCCATGGTGTCCAGCAACGGCCCCGCCGCTGCAGGAGTATTCGGGTCGATCACGACTCTTTCACTTTTCGACGCGCCCCTCGTTGCGTGACTCGGGATTTGCATTTCGCCAATGCTGCATCGTCAGAACAGGGCTCCGGACGTTCTCAGCTGGTGCGCCGGACTGCCAGGTTTGCCATATCCTGCAGAGCCTTGCGGAAGGCAGTGTCTGGCAGACCCTGCAGCAGGCTGATGGCGCTGTCGGCTTCCTGAATGGCCAATTGACGGGTGTATTCCAGGCTGCCGCACTTGCGCACGATCGCAATCACTCGGGAAAGCTGTGCCTCAAGCGCATCGGAGTCTGCCTGTTGGTTGCCTTTCTCGATGCACTGCTTCAGGAGCGCCGCGTCTGCCGCATCAGAATTGCGCATGGCATGAATCAAGGGGAGCGTTGGTTTGCCTTCCGCCAGATCATCTCCCACGTTCTTGCCCATCGTGGAGGCATCGCCGTCATAGTCCAGAACGTCGTCTATCAGCTGGAACGCCATGCCGATATGCATGCCGGCGTCCCGGAGGATTCTGCGCTGCGCTTCCGGGGCTCCCGCGAGGAGTGCGCCACACTCAGCCGCCGCCTGGAACAGGATGGCGGTCTTGTGCCGGATCACGTTCATGTAGCTTTCCTGGGTAGCTGCACTGTTGTGCTTGTTGATCAGTTGCAGGACTTCGCCCTCGGCAATGCGGTTGGTGGTATCCGCGATGATCCTCATGATGTCCATGCTGCCGATGCTGACCAGAATCTGAAAGGCGCGGGAGTAGATGAAATCGCCCACCAGAACGCTCGAAGGATTGTTCCACTTCTCGTTGGCGGTAGGGCGCCCACGCCGCATGGCGGACATGTCAACGACATCATCATGCAGCAGGGTAGCGGTATGTATGAATTCAATGACGGCAGCCAGCCGAATATGGTCCTGGCCATCGTAAAGACAAGCACGGGCGCTCAGCAGGACCAGTACGGGACGCATGCGTTTGCCGCCTGCATCGATAATGTAGTGGCCTATGCTTTCCACCAGAGCGACGTCGGAATACAACTGATCGACTATTACCTGGTTTACGGCTTCGAAATCGGTCGCGACAACCGCGCGGATCTGTTTGTACATGAAGCTTCCGTGGTCAATGCTGTTGTCAGGGACGGCCTTGCCAATCTGCCGGGAGAAAGCGCGAGGGCTCTGGAGCTGGCTGAAAATGGAGCCTGCATGCTAGGGGCGAAGGGATGGGCTGTCAAGAACACGGAATACTGCAGGCATTTCGCAATTGGGCGTAATGATTGGATAAATTCTCAAGTGCAGGCTTGCCTCGTATGGACTGTTCCCGTAAAATGCCCGCCCCTATAGGCACTGCTGGACAGAGGTTCAATTGCTTCTGTTGAATGTACGTCACGTTGAGACCGCAGCGCTGGCAGAGAATGACCCTATACCCAATCTGGAGTGAATTATGTACGCGGTAATTGAAAGTGGTGGCAAGCAACACCGAGTGGTTGAGGGCGAAATCCTCAAGCTGGAAAAGCTGGAAGTCGCCACAGGTGAGCAGATCAGCTTTGACAAGGTATTGATGGTAGGCGAAGGCGAATCAGTCAAGATTGGTGCCCCTTACGTGGCAGGCAGCAAAGTGACTGCAGAAGTCGTGGCTCAGGGTCGTGCCGACAAAGTGCGCATCATCAAGTTCCGTCGTCGCAAGCACCACCTCAAGCACCAGGGCCACAGACAGTGGTTCACGGCAGTCAAGATCACAGGCATTTCCGTATAAAGTCGGGCGCAAGCTGGCAGGAGAAGACAAATGGCTCATAAAAAAGCAGGTGGTAGTACCAGTAACGGCCGCGATTCCCAGTCGAAGCGACTTGGTGTCAAGCGTTTCGGTGGCGAGACTGTTCTCGCAGGCAACATCCTCGTGCGTCAGCGCGGCACGCACTTTCACCCCGGTGTGAACGTTGGTCTTGGCAAGGATCACACGATCTTCGCCACGGTACACGGCACTGTGAAATTCGAAGTCAAAGGGCCCGCCCGCAGGAAATACGTCAGTATTGTTCCTGTCTGAGTCAGGTTCCACACTTCGCACGCTGCGCATATCGGGGTAACTTGATGTGCGTGCGCCAAAAGCCTCGTCCAGTGACGGGGCTTTTTTGTATTGGGCATTTCGCCCCGCCAACTCTGAGAACATCCCGTGTTCGGGAAGGTAAGACATGAAGTTTGTTGATGAAGCCGAGATTACGGTGGAAGCAGGCAAGGGCGGCAATGGCTGCATGAGCTTTCGCCGCGAAAAATTCATCGCCAAGGGTGGCCCCAACGGGGGCGACGGTGGCGATGGCGGCAGCGTATACCTCGTTGGCGACAGTTCCTTGAATACCTTGGTGGATTTTCGTTTCCAGCCACAGTATCGCGCCCAGAACGGTCAGGGCGGAATGAGCAAGAACTGCACCGGCCGCAGCGGCGAGAATCTGGTAGTGCGCGTCCCCGTCGGGACCACCGTGGTCGATGCCAACACTGAAGAGTTGATCGCCGATATTTCTGAAGAAGGGCAGCAGATTCTGGTGGCCAAAGGCGGCTTTCATGGGTTGGGCAATACCCGTTTCAAGTCCAGTACTACACGGACTCCTACCAAGACGACCAATGGCACGCCCGGTGAATTGCGCGTTCTGCAGCTGACACTCAAGGTGCTCGCCGACGTCGGCCTGCTGGGAATGCCCAATGCAGGGAAGTCTACGTTGATTCGTGCAGTTTCATCTGCGCGCCCCAAAGTGGCTGACTACCCATTCACAACTCTGGTCCCCAATCTCGGCGTGGTGCGTGTCAGCAGCGAACGCAGTTTTGTCATGGCAGACATTCCTGGTGTGATTGAAGGAGCATCGGAAGGCGCCGGACTGGGCTTCAGGTTCCTGAAGCACCTGTCACGTACACGTCTGTTGCTTCACCTTCTCGATGTCTCCCCGCCAGACAGTTCTGACCCGGTGGAGCATGCTCGCAAGATCGCAGAAGAGCTGGAAAAATTCAGTCCCACACTCGCAAAGAAAGAACGCTGGCTGGTGCTGAACAAGCTTGACCTGGTCCCTGAGGATGAGCGTGCAGCGCTGATCAAGCGTCTCACCAAGGCGCTGAAATGGAAGGGTCGCGTGTTTTCAATCACTGCAATCAGCGGAGAAGGCTGCCCGGACTTGTGTCAGGCCATCATGGTCTCCGTGGAAGAGCACAGGCGCTTGCTGCTGGAAGATCCGGACTACCAGGAGCAGCAGGCGGCTCTGGACCGGGAAATGGAATATGAGATTCGCAAGAGCATCGAGAAGAGTCGTGCGGCCCGTCGCGCTGATGCAGATGACGAAGATCTGGACGACTTCGACGAATTCGAGGACGACGATTACCGATGATGTACGGTTCATACGAGAGTTGCCTGCATGATGCGTAAAGACTTGCTGAAGACACGCTGCTGGGTCGTCAAGATTGGTAGCTCACTCATCACCAACAACGGCCTCGGGCTGGACAAGCAGGCGATTGCGGCCTGGGTGGAGCAGCTGGTGACCATGCAGCGGCAGGGTATCCAGGTCGTGCTGGTGTCCTCGGGAGCGGTTGCTGAAGGTGTGGCCAGGCTAGGGCTCAAGAAACGTCCGAAGGAGATTCATCTGCAGCAGGCTGCTGCCGCCGTCGGACAGATGGGTCTGATCCAGACTTACGAAACTTTCTTCAAGGAATATGGCGTCCATACTGCACAGATTCTTCTTACCCACGACGATCTTTCCAACCGTACGCGTTATCTGAACGCTCGCAGCACGTTGCGCACCCTGGTGGATATGCAGGTCATTCCTGTCATCAACGAAAATGACACTGTTGCCACCGCTGAGCTGTGTTTTGGAGACAACGATACGCTGGGGGCCCTTGTCGCCAATCTGGTTAACGCAGATGCATTGGTCATTCTGACGGATCAGAAAGGGCTGCACGAATCTGACCCCAGGCAGAACCCTGACTCACCTGTCATCAGTACTGCAATGGCAGGCGACCCGACGCTGGCAGGCATGGCGGGAGAGGGTGGCAGTCTCGGCCGCGGAGGCATGATCACCAAGGTTTCTGCAGCGAAGCTCGCCGCGCGGTCTGGTGCATGCACGATCATAGCGAGTGGCAGGGAGAACAATGTGCTGGTGCGTCTGGCGCAGGGTGAAGAAATCGGCACCATGTTGCTGCCAGAAAAGCAGCCGATGGCCGCCCGCAAGCAGTGGCTGGCCGGGCAGCTCAAGGCCAGGGGGCAACTGATTATCGATGCGGGTGCGGTAAAGGTGCTGACGCAGTCGGGCAAAAGTCTGTTGCCCGTGGGAGTGATTGGCTGCAAAGGGCAATTCGACCGTGGTGACGTAGTGACCTGCATCGACGAAGCCGGGCGGGAAGTCGCCCGTGGGCTGGTCAATTACGACAGTCGGGAAGCGGAGCGACTGCTGCGTGCTTCAAGCGACCGCATCGAGGAGTTGCTCGGGTATTCAGGAGAGGTGGAGATCATTCACAGAGACAATATGGTGCTGGTGGAGTAGGTCTCATTGATGACCTTGGAACAACAACACATCAGCAATAAAAAAACCGGCCAGTAGCCGGTTTTTTTTGCATCCACTTTCAAACTACCGAAATCAGGCTGCTTTGAGTGCCAGGATCGCAGTATTCAGACGGCTCTTGTGACGAGCGGCCTTGTTCTTGTGAATGATGCCTTTGTCGGCCATTCTGTCGATGACTGGCACGGCGCTGTTGTACGCAACAGTAGCCTTGTCATAGTCGCCAGTCTGGATGGCGGCGATCACTTTCTTCAGATAGGTGCGAACCATCGAACGAAAGCTTGCGTTGTGACGACGACGGACTTCGCCTTGACGGGCGCGCTTACGAGCTTGTGCAGAATTGGCCAACTGATGCTCCTTGATGCATATGCAGTTCAATACGAAACAGGGTTTGCGGCGAGTCCTGCTCCGGGTTTGTTCCGGTCAGGAAGGCGAATAAATTGCATCCGCCAGCCGAATTTTAGACGCGGCACTATGCCGGTTTAAACGGGTGTTGTCAAGGCAGTAATCGGCACTATAATGGCCGCCTTTGCCCGGCGGCACTCAGTTCCGCAGAGCGCTACTTTCCCTGCCCAAGACCCGAAAACAGGACGATTCATGATCATCAAGCCAAAAGTTCGCGGATTCATCTGCATCAATGCGCATCCCCAGGGATGCGCTGCCAATGTGCAGGAGCAAATCGCATATACACGTGCCCAGAGTCCGGTCACAAGTGGCCCCAAGAATGTTCTGGTTCTGGGTTGTTCCACAGGTTACGGCCTGTCGTCACGCGTCGCTGCTGCGTTCGGCAGTGGTGCCAATACGCTGGGTGTGTGTTTCGAAAAACCGCCTACAGAGTCCAAGACTGCATCGGCTGGCTATTACAACACGACTGCTTTCCATGAGGCTGCTGAAAGTGCAGGGTTGTTCGCCCACACCATCAATGGCGATGCTTTTTCAGCGGCGTGCAAAGAGCAGGTAGTGGATGTTCTGCGATCCAGCATGGGCAAGCTTGATCTGATCGTTTACAGCCTTGCAGCGCCTCGTCGCACCGATCCGGTGACAGGCGAAGTGTACTCCTCCGTCCTCAAGCCTATCGGGGCTCCCTATACAGCCAAGAATCTGAACACCGATACTCACAAGATCAGCCCCATATCCGTCGAGCCGGCCAGCCCGGAAGAAATTGCGGCCACGGTGAAAGTCATGGGCGGTGAAGACTGGGAATTGTGGATTGCAGCATTGCAGCAGGAAGGACTGCTCGCCGATGGCTGCAAGACTGTGGCTTATACCTACCTGGGCGACAAGCTGACGTGGCCAATCTACGGGCACGCCACGATCGGCAAAGCCAAGGAAGACCTTGATCGTGCGGCCACGGCCATTCGTCAGAGTCTCGCAGCCGTCAATGGCGACGCCCGCGTGGCAGTGCTGAAAGCAGTCGTCACGCAAGCGAGTTCCGCAATCCCAGTCATGCCCCTGTACCTCTCCATCCTGTTCAAGGTGATGAAGGAAGCTGGCAGTCACGAAGGCTGCATGGAGCAGATTCAGCGTCTGTTTGCAGAATGCCTCTACAGCACATCGCCTCGACTGGATACTGCCGGACGACTGCGTGTGGATGAAAAGGAATTGGATCCAGCCGTCCAACAGCGCGTGGAAGCCCTGTGGGAGCGAGTAGAGGAAGCCAATCTGTTCGAACTGACTGACTTCGCTGGTTACAACAGTGAGTTCCTGAAGTTGTTCGGCTTTGGTGTAACTGGCATCGATTACGAGGCCGAAACCAGTCCGCTGGTAGCCACCAATTTCTGATCAGTTGTGCTGCAGCAGCGCCTGCAGCCAGGGGTCAAGGGTTTCCCATTCCATGGAGAACATGTGGGGCGCCATGAATACCAGACCCGCATCCACGATCGCGCCGCCCGACTCCAGGGCGGCGCGTGTTTCTTCGAAGCGATTCATCCAGTTCATTTCGTCCTGATCGCCGATGCGCAAATAGATCGGCATGTCCTTTAGAGCGGCGACATTCAGTCGTTCCGGTACCAGAGCGGGAACGGCCATAACCCCGCGATAGAGCTCCGGAGCCAGCGTCGCAACTTCAATCGCAGACATTCCGCCATTGGAAATGCCGGCCAGCAGGGTTTTGCCGTCTGCAATCCGACTGTCTTCCTGCAAAGCCTCGATCAACTGGGGAATCAAGGCGTTGTTCGCGCCACGAAAGGAGCGGCCGTTGGGCGAAACAGGCACGGCGACCGCCCATCCGCGCTGCGCTAGTTCCTCTCCCAGCCAGTAGTGCAGATCCCGGGCCAGTGCCTCGTCGCCCGAGCCGCCTGGCATCAGTATGACAAGTGGCGCGCCTTCGGGCGGCAGGGTAGTCGGCAGAAGTCTGTACACAGCCAGTGCCGTGGAGCCGCTCAGAGGAATTTCGAGGCGCTCTGCGGTAGCGTACATACTGCTGCAAGAAACTACTGCGAGAATCAAAAAGAGGAAGAGTTTTTGCATTGTCTTGGTTGTTCCTTGTGTAATTCGTTTTTCAAGGTTGAAAACACGATTTTCGGAGGCCTCATTCGGTGCGAAACTCCATGAAATGTGCTTTTTTGGTGCAATGCATGACTTTGGTGCGAGCTGGGAAAATTCGTGCCATTTCAAAGGTTTTTAGTACCATGCTGAGCAAAAATATATTTCTTTTCGATCTATTGACGGGCATGGGGCGTAACAATACCATGCGCGCCGTTTGTGCCCCCCTCTCATTTTTTTTCTGAACCCCAGGAAATATGCGTATATCGACTCTGTTCGTCGCCTTGTTGTTCGCAGTAGTAACCTTTTTCATCTGGGCGATGGTCAATCGCCCCACCGAAGTAGTGCCCTGGCCTGAAGAGATCAGCGGCTTCGCATTCTCGCCTTTCCAGAAAGGCCAGAACGCTATTTACAACGTCATGCCCTCCACTGAAGAGATCCGCGAGGATGTCGCATTGCTGGCTGGCAAGGCACGCTCACTGCGAACCTACTCGAGCCTGCGCAGCCTGGCGGAAATCCCGAACGTCGCCCGCGACTACGATATGGATGTCGTGATTGGCATCTGGCTGGGCATGGACACAATCATCAACGAAGATGAGATCCAGGCTGGTATAGCTCTGGCCAATGCCAGCACCAATGTCACCAGTGTGATGGTGGGCAACGAGACCATTCTGCGCGGCGAGTTCAGCGCCACCGATCTCGGC
>CAYWMC010000009.1:0-20286 GCA_964459345.1 uncultured Klebsiella sp.
GCATTCAAAATGAGCACAAGCAACAACACCAGCACTCAGGACTCTCCGGTACTCGTGCCTGCAAGCGGCAAGGCACGCAAGGTCTTCATCAAGACCCATGGTTGCCAGATGAACGAGTACGACTCATCCCGCATGCTGGACATGCTGCGCGAATCCCACGGTGCCGAGCTGGTGGCAACGCCGGAAGAAGCCGACCTGCTGTTGCTCAATACCTGTTCAATTCGCGAGAAAGCCCAGGAAAAGGTGTTTCATCAGCTGGGCCGCTGGAAGTCCCTGAAGAAAGCCAATCCGAATCTGCAGATCGCCGTCGGCGGTTGCGTGGCCAGTCAGGAAGGCGCGGCCATTGGCAAGCGCGCTCCCTATGTGGACGTGGTGTTTGGCCCGCAAACTCTGCACAAGCTGCCCCAGATGCTGGATGACGCCAGCGGCCGTGGCACGCTCGTGGACATCAGTTTTCCAGAGATCGAGAAGTTCGACAGGCTGCCCGAGCCCCGCGTGGATGGCTGCGAGGCCTATCTCACCGTCATGGAAGGCTGCAGCAAGTACTGCACCTTCTGCGTGGTGCCCTATACCCGCGGCGAAGAAGTCAGCCGCCCGCTGGATGACGTGCTGGCAGAAGCCGTCCACCTGGCCGGACAGGGCGTGCGTGAGATCAATCTGCTGGGACAGAACGTCAATGCCTACCGAGGCCTGAATCATGAAGGGCAGATCACGGATCTCGCCACTCTGATCCAGTACATCTCTGCCATAGACGGCATCGGCCGCATCCGCTTCACGACGTCACATCCGGTGGAGTTCTCCAGCAACCTGATCGAGATCTACCGCCATGTTCCGGCACTGGTGGACCATCTGCATCTTCCCGTGCAGAGTGGCTCGGACAGGATTCTGGCCGCCATGAAGCGTGGGCATACCGTGCTGGAATACAAGTCCATCATCCGCAAGCTCAAAGCCATACGGCCGAACATCAGCCTGTCCTCCGACTTCATCGTGGGCTTCCCCGGCGAGACCCACAAGGATTTCGAAGACACCATGAACCTGATCATGGAGGTCGGCTACGACACGTCCTTCAGTTTCATCTACAGTCCCCGTCCGGGCACACCGGCCTCCGATCTGCCGGACACCACGTCGGAACAGGAAAAAAAGCACCGTCTTGCCATCCTGCAGGCGCAGATCATCCAGCAGGCCAGCGCCATCAGTGAGCGCATGGTAGGCAGCACCCAGCGCATTCTGGTGACGGGCGTGTCGCGCAAGGACCCGGGCGAAATGCAGGGCCGCACGGAAAACAACCGCGTGGTCAATTTCCGCTGCGACGATGCCCGCCTTGCAGGTCAGTTCGTCGATGTGAAGATCACCCGCGCCTATGTCAATTCTCTGGCGGGCAGCCTCTGACGAAGCCTGTCTGCAAGACAGTCTGCAAATGTGCTTACAAGCAGGCTCAGATTGGTATACTACCGGCTCTTTTCACCCGCCCGGAGGCTTGCAAGCTGTCTTGATGGCAACCCAGAAATACACGCAGAGGCTCATTCTTGAGCCGGACAACTCCCAACGCCTGGCCAATCTTTGCGGTCATCTGAATGAACACCTGCAGCAGATCGAAAAGTCGCTTGCGCTGAAGATCCAGAATCGCGGCAATGAATTCAAACTCTCGGGAAGCCAGCAAGCCGTCGATGAGGCCAGTGGCGTTCTCGTCTCGCTCTACAAGGCCACTGGTCAGAGCACGGTCAATCCCGACATGGTGCATCTCGCACTGCGCACGGTAGAGAGCGCCGGCAAGACCCGTTACGACGTCGACAAGCCCATGATCCTCAAGACACCCCTGCTCTCGGTGAAGCCGCGCGGTCCGCATCAGCAGGAGTATGTAGAGTCCATCCAGCGCCATGACATCAACTTCGGCATCGGCCCGGCAGGTACAGGAAAGACCTACCTTGCTGTAGCCTGCGCCGTGGAAGCACTGATGCAGGACCGCGTGCAGCGCCTGCTGCTGGTGCGCCCGGCCGTGGAAGCCGGCGAAAAACTGGGCTTCCTGCCCGGCGACCTGGCCCAGAAGATCGACCCCTATCTGCGCCCCCTGTATGACGCTCTTTACGAAATGCTGGGAGTCGAGCGGGTCGGACGTCTGGTCGAAAAGAACATCATCGAGATCGCCCCGCTGGCCTACATGCGCGGCCGCACGCTGAACAATGCCTTCATCATCCTCGACGAGAGTCAGAACACCACGACCTCCCAGATGAAGATGTTCCTGACGCGACTCGGCTTCGGTTCAACCGCCGTCATCACTGGCGATGTTACCCAGATCGATCTGCCCAAGGGCACGCGCTCGGGTCTGGTCCAGGTGACGCAGGTGCTCGAGGACGTGGAAGGGATCGGCTTTACGTGGTTCGACTCCAAGGATGTGGTTCGCCATACCCTCGTGCAACGCATCGTGGAAGCCTATGATCGCTTTGACCAGAGGACCATCAGCCCGCTGAGCGGCCTCGACCATGCTGCGGACCACGGAGCAGAGCGCGATGCTTGATTTCGAGAATGCCTGTCCTGGCGTGCCGGTGCCTCCGGAGGCCTCGTTTGCACTCTGGGCCGGCAAGGCCATCGCGGCAGCGGCTGCGGGGAAACCAGTCACGGTGGGCATCCGCATTGTCGATGAGCAGGAATCCGCGCAATTGAACCGCGACTATCGCGGCAAGGACTACGCCACCAATGTCCTGTCCTTCGGCCACGAACTGCCCGCCGCGATCCTCGACGCACTGGACGAGCTGCCCCTGGGGGATCTCGCCATTTGTGCACCGGTGGTATTGCGCGAAGCAGCCGAACAGGGCAAGAGTGCCGACGCGCACTGGGCCCACATGGTGATACACGGCCTGCTGCATCTGCAGGGGCACGATCATGAAGACGACGCGCAGGCCGACACAATGGAAGCGCTCGAACGCAGCTTGTTGAAGGAACTGGGGATCGCCGATCCCTATCAGGAGAAGACGCAGGAAAATGAGTGACGAGCAGACTGGCCACGAAGCACGACCGCGCTCCTGGATAGACAGAATCGCGCAGATTTTTTCCGACGAACCCACCGACACCGGCAGCCTGCTGGAGATTCTGCGCAACGCTGCCCAGGACAATGTATTGGATGCCGACGCTCTGTCCATCATCGAGGGCGCCCTGCAGGTTTCCAACATGCAGGTGCGCGAGATCATGATTCCCCGCCCTCAGGTGGTGACCGTCTCGGCACGCAACACCCTGGAAGAAGTGCTCGATATCGTGGTCACGGTCTCCCACTCACGCTTCCCGGTGGTGGCCGAGAACTCCGACTCGGTGATCGGCATCCTGCTCGCCAAGGATCTGCTGCCCTTCGCGCTCGACAAGAATGGCAGCAACTTCGACGTGAAAGCCATCGTCCGCCCCGCAACCTTCGTGCCCGAGAGCAAGCGCCTCAATGTGCTGCTGCGGGAATTTCGCGAGACCCGCCACCACATGGCCATCGTGATCGATGAATACGGGTCAGCCTGTGGTGTTGTCACCATCGAAGATGTGCTCGAACAGATCGTGGGCGAGATCGACGATGAGTACGATGTCGATGACGAGTCCTACGTGAAGAAGATCGATGCCCAGCAGTTCATCGTCAAGGCGCTCACGCCGATCCCCGACTTCAACGAATCCTTCGACTATGACTTCAGCGATGCGGACGTGGATACCATTGGCGGTCTGGTTCTGCAGCACTTCAGCCATATTCCGGAGCGCGACGAAAGTGTGGTGATTGGCGCCTTCCGCTTCACCATTCTGAATGGCGACAGCCGGCAGATTCGTCTGCTGAAAGTCACGAAACTGGATGCAGACGGCGGGGAGCGCGGCAAATGAGCGTCCGCATCGTCCTGCTTCGACTGGTGACCACTGTAACAGTGGTGTCTCTTCTTTCCGGCTGCGGTTTCGCACTGCGTGGAAGTGTGCCCGCCGCTGCCTTGGCTGGCACTGTGCAGCTGCTGCCGGCCGACCCGCCCAGTGCACTGACAGGCACTGTGCGCGAAGTGCTGCAGTCGTCGGGGATTACCGTACAGTTGCTCGCGGGTGAATGGCAGTTGCAGGTGGGCCCGGAATCCATAGTCAGTCGACCCGGAAGCGTCAACAGCCGGGCGCGCGCTTCCCAGTACGACGTGGAAATGAGCGTGGAGATTGCGCTCACACGAGGCGACAGCACAGCCTTCGGCCCGCTGCGGATAGCCACGCAGCGCAGCTACTACGAGGATCTTTCCACCATCGCGGGCAGCAGCGAGGAAGTCGTCCTTCTGCAACAGGAAATGCGCCAGGAATTGGCGCAACAGGTGCTGCGCCGGCTGCGCGCTGCCCTGGCGGAACAGGGCGCCTGATGCGCCCAGCGAGCGTGACCCGTGCGCATCAATTCTGACCAGCTTGAGGCCCATCTGCAGAAACCACTGCAGCCGTTCTACTGGATTGCCGGCGACGAAACGCTGCTGGTGCAGGAAGCTCTGGCACAACTGCGTTCTCGCTGCCGCGCGCAGGGCTTCACGGAGTGGGATCTGTTTTTCGTGGACCGCAGCTTCAGCTGGCAGTCCATGCTGCAATCGGGCAACAGCATGTCGCTGTTTGCTGACCGCAAGATCATCGAACTGCGGCAGACGTCTGCCAAGCTGGACGAGGCTGGCCGCGACGCCCTGACGCAGTATCTCGCGTCTCCCAATCCCGACAACGTCCTGATTCTGGTCACGCCGAAGCAAGAGCCAGCCACACTGAACACCAAGTGGTTCAAGGCGCTGGAGGCCGCTGGCGTGTTCGTGCAGGTCTGGCCGGTGGACGCCCGGGGGCTGCCACGCTGGATCAGTGCCCGCATGAACCGCAAAGGCATGAGTGCCGATGCCGATGCCATCGCGTTGCTGTGTGACAGAGTCGAGGGCAATCTGCTGGCAGCCGATCAGGAGATCGAGAAACTGAGCGTCCTGGCAGGGACTGCGCCGGGCCAGCGTGTGCATATCGAACGCAGGCAGATCATGAGTCTGGTGGCCGACAGCTCCCGCTACAACGTCTTTGCCCTGCTCGACGCCGCCCTGCTGGGTGACACGCGCCGCTGCCTGAAGGTGCTTAGCGGCCTGCGCGCTGAAGGCAGCGAGCTGCTGGGCCTGCTGGCTATGGTGAGCCGCGAGCTGCGCACGCTGATCGCCATTTCCCGACGCGTTGCAGGCGGCCAGGCACAAGGTGCCGCGATGCTCAGTGAAGGCGTGCGCAAGACCCACGAAGCGCCTGTCATCCGAGCGCTGGAGCGGCTGCGGGTGCCAGCGCTGGAAGCCCTGTTGCAAGATGCCAGGCAGGTGGACATGGCCGTCAAGGGCATGTCCGGCGCCGATGCCTGGACCGAACTGACTGATCTACTGCTGGCCCTGTGCGGCACCCCTCTGGCGTGCACCGCACCGGCCCCGCGCTAACCGCCAGGAGCCATGCCCATGTCCACACTTCTGCAAGCGTTTGTACTCCTTCTCGTCGTCTGGACGCTGGCCTATCGTCGTGCGCGGATGGGCACCATCCTGACCGGCGTGGCCATCACGCTGCTGGCCATGACCTGGCTCGGCGGTTTCGCCTGGCTGCTGTGGCTGGCGCTGATCCCGGTGGTGTATTTCTATCTGGAGGACAATGTCCGTCGCGACAGACTCTCGCGTCCTGTTTTCGAGTTCTTCAAGCGCGTCCTGCCGCCCATGAGCGATACCGAGCAGGAGGCCCTGGAAGCGGGCGACACCTGGTGGGAAGCCGACCTGTTCAAGGGGGCCCCGGACTGGAAGAAGTGGCTGGCCTTGCCCATGCCCGCCCTCAGCGCGGCCGAAGAGTCCTTTCTGGCGAATCAGACAGAGACGTTCTGCAGGATGATCGACGACTGGGACATCGTGCACATCGACAAGGATCTGCAGCCCGCCGCCTGGCAATACCTGAAGGACGAGAAGTTCTTCGGCATGATCATCCCGGAAGAGTATGGCGGGCTCGGCTTCTCTGCACTGGCACATTCCACCATCGTCACGAAGATCGCCACGCGCAGCCCCAGCGCGGCCGTGACCGCCATGGTGCCCAATTCGCTGGGCCCGGCCGAACTGCTGATGAAGTACGGCACCGAAGAGCAGCGCCAGCACTACCTGCCGCGTCTTGCCAGCGGCCAGGACATCCCCTGCTTCGCCCTGACCGGCCCAGAGGCGGGCAGCGACGCTGGCGCAATGACCGATACCGGCATTGTGTGCATGGGCGAATTCGAGGGCAGGCAGTGTCTCGGCCTGTCTGTTACCTGGAACAAGCGCTATATCACACTGGCGCCTGTGGCTACCGTGCTCGGACTGGCATTCAAGATGTACGATCCTGAGCACCTGCTCAGCGAGGTCGAAGAGCGCGGCATCACCGTTGCCCTCATTCCCACCAGCCACCCCGGCGTGCAGATCGGCCACCGCCACTTCCCCATGGGCATGACCTTCATGAACGGTCCGACGCGGGGCGAGAACGTGTTCATTCCGCTGGACTGGATCATCGGTGGTGTGGAGCGTGCCGGCCAGGGCTGGCGCATGCTGGTGGAGTGTCTTTCGGAAGGAAGGGCAATCTCTCTGCCCGCGCTGGGCACGGCAACCGGCAAGCTGAGCTATCGGCTGACCGGCGCGTATGCCCGCATCCGCTCACAGTTCAATCTGGCGATCGGCAATTTCGAAGGTGTCGAAGAGGCGCTGGCGCGCATTGCCGGGCACACCTATCAGCTGGAGGCGGCCCGCATCGTGACCGCCGGCGCCGTCGACAAGCACATCAAACCCGCCGTGGTGTCAGCCATTGCCAAGTACCACATGACGGAAAAGTCGCGTCTCGTCATTCAGGATGCCATGGACATCCATGGCGGCCGCGGTCTGATCATGGGAAAAATGAACTACCTTGCCCACGCCTACATGAGCATGCCGATCGGGATCACGGTCGAGGGTGCGAATATTCTTACCCGGAATCTGATGATTTTCGGCCAGGGCGCCGTGCGCTGCCATCCCTTCATTACACGGGAAATGCTGGCAGCAAAGCACCCGGACGAGGCCACCGGATTGCGGGAGTTCGACAGCCTGATCTTCCGCCATATCGGCTACGGCATCAGCAATTTCGTGCGCACGCTGACTCTGGGGCTGAGCGGCGGACTGAGCGCCTCCAGACCTGTGCAGGACGCCACCGGGCCCTATTACCAGCAGCTGACCCGCATGAGCTCGGCGCTGGCGCTGATCTCGGACATCTCCATGCTGATGTTCGGCGGTGAACTGAAACGCAAGGAGCGCCTCTCTGCCCGCCTGGGGGACGTGCTGAGCCAGCTCTACCTGGCATCAACGGTGCTGCGCTATTACGAAGGCAATGGTCGCAAGGCTCTGGATCTGCCCTATGTGCGCTGGAATGTGGAGCTGGCCCTGTGGCACTGCCAGACCGCCTTCAATGAATTCTTCGCGAACCTGCCGGGCAAGGCGCTGGCCTGGATATTGAAAAGAGTGGTGTTTCCGTGGGGAGATGCTTACCAGCGTCCTTCCGACAGGCTGGATCACGCGCTGGTGCAAACCATGTGGACGGACAATGAACTGCGTGATCGCCTCACAAGCCACGTATGGCTGGGCACCGAGGCCGGTGACCCGGGCTTCATCATCGAAGACGCCTTCCAGCGCATTCTGGCCACAAAGCCCGCACGGGATGCCATCAAGCAGGCCCAGCGCAAGGGCCTGCTGAGCAAGACGCTGGACCTGCCTGCAACAGCCGGCATGGCAGTGACCCTGGGGCTGTGCAGTGCCGCAGAAGCGCAGGCCTGGCAGCTGGCGGAAGAAGCCAGGGACCGCGCCATCCAGGTGGATGAACACGAGACCCTGCACTTCACGCGCGAATAGTGTCAGATGCCAATGCGGCCAAGAGTGTCGATGACTTCGCGGATCAGCCGCTCCGCCACCGGGTGATTGGCGGCGAAGCGCGCCTCCAGCGCAATGGCATCGTCCATGACGGGACTGTTGACGTCCTCGGCAGCTTCAATCCATTGGTCGATGTCGCTGTCCAGCTGCTTTACCAGCGCCAGCGTATCGGCATCCACTTCCGTGGTTGCTGACAGTTCCTGCTGCAATTGCTGCAGCAATCCTTTGATCTTTTCCTGACTCATGACTCGCTTCCTCACCACACGCATTTGACTTCGGACAGCCCGGCACGCCCACAGGCATGGAGCGCCTGCCGAGTGGATTATGGCCTGTTGCGTGCTGTGCAAGCAAACGGGCCGCAACGCGGGATACTCGTTCCTCCCGCAGTGCGGCCCGCTGTGAACTCAGATCAGGACTGCCTCAGGACTGGGCCTGACGCAGACTGCGCACGTACTCGCGATCCTTGAGACGTTTGGTGGAGCGGCGTTCGCGGTTTCTGTACTCCATGAAATAGCGGGGCATGTTCAGGATCATCTGCCAGCGCGTGGTGTAACTGACACGTATGGTCGAGTGACTCTGCGCGCCAGCCATCAACATGGGCGGGCCTTCATAAAGCAGTTCGGGATTGGTCATGCTGTGGATATTGCGGACGTTGGCATTGCGCAGGTCGGCCATCAGCAGAATGAATTTCTTGCGCGCCATGAAGATGTCCACAATCATCTTCATCCAGAAACGGTACTGATCACTTGCCGACTTGACTGCAGCACTGATCCATACACCATTGACTTCCATCATTTCATATTGATCGTTCTTGAAAAACTTTCCTTCCTGTTTCACCTGATCAGGTACAAACATCAGACTGCGAAACTGCGGCTTGGTCACGAGCATGTATCCCCCGATCATCTCCTCGCCTTTGAAGGCGCCCACGATCGTACTGCGCAGCGAATAATCATAAGGCAACCTTACCCCTACGAATCCTTCGAACTTGCTCAGATACATGTCAATCTCACTTTCCTTGCTCAGAGTCTTGAACTTGATCGTTTCCATTTTTAATCCTGGGTAGGAACATTCCTACATTCTTTATGTAATTTCTGTACGTGGATGATTGCTCACTTTGCAAGATGACTCTCTCTTCTTTCCTTGCGGAGAGAAAATAAAATGCCATCAGGTAGCCGAGTGTAATCCACAAAATCAGCGAGTTAAACAACAAAGTACTGCCAACCCACACCAGAATGTAAGAGGAATAAAAAGGGTGACGAACAAATCTGAATGGACCTGTTGTTACAATATTCCCAACCTTGTCACTGAACGCGAAGTCCAGTCCCTTGGCAGTGAGTATCGCCCACCAGAACAACACCAGAGAGAGCGCATAGAGGCAAATAGTTGCCGGCAGAAGCGGCAAGAAATTGCCGCTCGACGTAGCCATGAATGTCAGCGTGGCAATGATCTGCGTCGCCACTGTTGCATCATAAAGCAGCGCGCCGAGCCGCGGCGTTCCTGACGTCATCTTGAAGAAACGCAGCCGCGCCCAGATCAGACTGATCACTATGCAGGCAAATAGAACAAATGATATGAAAAGCATGGTGTGGATCCTGTTGAGGAAGAGGAAATGATTTGCCGGTGGGGATGGCGTCCTGCCAGAATGAGCGTCCTGTTTGTCCTCGCCGCAGAGCGAAGCACGAGCCTGCCAAAAGAATTTCAAACCATGGCTCGAAGTATGTGGCACAACTAGCTGAAATTCATCGGAATTGCCGGATCAGTTGATTAATGTATAATCACGCCACCCTGCATGCCGGACCCGCGAACAGCGCCAGACCGGATTGACGGGCGATAGGCAAAGACTCCGGTCACGCACACTCAAGCAAGCGGGAAGCACAAGAACAACAATGAATTCGGACAAATATTCGGCCTACTGCAGAGAGCATGTCAAGGAGTTCAGGGATGAATTGCGCGACGAAGCGTCGCGTGCTCTGACCAGCTGGCCAGGCAGATCTGCCGGCATCATGCTGATCGTGTCATCGGTGATGACGTATCTGAACCTGTCCGCC
The DNA here is from genome assembly GCA_964459345.1 of uncultured Klebsiella sp. GTDB lineage: Bacteria > Pseudomonadota > Gammaproteobacteria > Pseudomonadales > Pseudohongiellaceae > UBA5078. The sequence goes on from CAYWMC010000009.1 coordinate 9,932, forward strand.
AGCAACAACCCATTCGCCTTCAACACCCTCTTCACCTATTCACTGCCCATCCTGCTGATCTTCCTGTTCCCTGTCGCGAGTCTGCTGTTCTCCAGCATCGACAAATACTCACGCACTGTTCTTGACCTCATTTGTCTGAGTTCTGTGTTCGGGTTCTGCATGACATTGAAATATGTGTTCGAACCCGAGATGCCCTTCGACAGACAGAGCAGCATTTTCCTGGCCCTGTCCGGCCAGATCAATTTCACACTGCTGATGACGACGGCGTTTTCCTATCACACCAGTTTCAGAGTGACACTGGTTCGAAACGTGTTCATTACTCTGGTGTGTACCGGGCTGATCCTGATGATCAATCCGCTCTATCTGGCCACCAACGCCGTACAGGTCGTGCAGGGATTCATCGCAGGGGTAATCTTCAGCTGGCTGTTCATTGCCCGCGTGCAAACGCGCTTCTATTACAAATCCATTGATGCTGACACACGCCAGCACCTCTACAAGCAATTGTCGAAGCTGGTGTATCCCCATCAGCTGGAACGGATCAAGTCGGGGGATCAGCTGGAAGACACCATGCCAGTGGAGAAAGGGCGCGCCATCATCAATGTGTTTGACGTGCAGCGTTCAAGCGAGATCAAGCACGAGCGCACCAAGTTTTTCTTTCTCGATGTGTTTCGCTCGTTCTCGGACATCTGCATGCAGGGCTATCAGCACAATCCTCTGAAGGCGCGTGCATTCCGACTGAAGGAAACGGGAGACGGGTTCATCAGTTCGATCGGCTACCCTTTCATCGCAGATGATCCACATTCCCTGGCCGACCATGCGGTAGAGACAGCACTGATCATGTTCCGGGAGTTCAACAGGGAAGTGGCGCGCTTCGGCTATGCGAATCCGATCAAAGGTGCCATGGGTCTGGCTTTCAATTCAGTACAAGGCACCTTCCAGAGCAGTGACATCAAGTCCTACGACTTGTTCGGCGACGCACTGATTCAAGCCTACCGCTATGAAGAAATGCGCAAGCACCCGGCAGTGGAGCACATCATCCACGATCACGCACTTTCCCATGGCCTGCCCTTCTACAACATCCTGATCGTGCAGGAAGTCATCTACAACTCATTGAAGCCGGAGTACAAGAACCTGTTCCGCGCCATCGACCTGCAGGAAATCGGCTACGTCATCCGCGTCGACATCAACGCTCGCTTCATCTACTTCCACGTACTGGAATAGTCACTGGCCGGGATGCGCGGCCAGGTGGGCAAGCACACCTTCTCCCGCCACCACGCCACTTGCCAGACAAGCTGTCAGAAGGTAGCCCCCGGTGGGCGCCTCCCAATCCAGCATCTCGCCTGCGAAGAACACGCCCGGATTTGCGACTGACATCAGGTGCGCGTCAAGCTGGGCAAAGCTTACGCCACCAGCGGTGCTGATGGCTTCGTCCAGCGGCCTGGCGGCATGCAGCGTCTGGGGCAGACTCTTGAGCAATGCCGGCAATTGTTCGACGTCTCTGGCGGCACTCCCTCCAAGCTCGTAAAGCAGACTGAGCCTGACTCCTTCCAGGCCAAGCCGCTTGCGCAGCCAGTTGCTCAGCGAGTCTTTCCCCCGTGCTCCCTGCAGGGCCGAGCGCAGCCCTGCCTCATCGAGCTCGGGAAACAAGTCCCAGTACACCACGGCCTTGCCCTCGCGGGTGATCCTGTCGCGAATCACGCGGGAGGCCGCATACACCAGACTGCCCTGAATGCCGTGCTTGCTGATCAGTGCTTCTCCCTTGCGGTGAAACTCCTGTTCAGTGCTGGCGGGCACCCTCAGCGCCACGCCTTTGAGCGGTGCCCCATCGTGCCGGCTCAGCAGTGCGGCGCTCCAGGCGTAGTTGAAACCGCAATTGGCGGGCTGAAACGGCTCGCAGTGGATACCCGTGTCCGCCAGCAGGGACAGCCAGCGGCCATCGCTACCCAGACGCGCCCAGCTGCCGCCACCAAGTGCAAACACCACGGCCTGCGCCCGCACCTGAATTTCGCCATCAGGGGTCCGCACACGATGCCCTGTTCCTGCATCCACATATCGGGACGGCGGCGACGCGAAGCCCAGCCAGCGGTGCCGGGTGTGGAGCGTGACACCAGAGGAGCGCAGGCGCTGCAGCCACGCCCGCAGCAGGGGCGCCGCCTTCAGCCCCACAGGGAATACGCGCCCGGAACTCCCGACGAAAGTCTCTATGCCCAGTCCGGTTGCCCATGCGCGCACCGCCGCTGCATCGAAGCGGGAGAGCCATGACTGAACCTGGTTCTGGAGGGTATAACGCGAGAGGAATTGTGACGCAGGCTCGGCGTGGGTGATGTTGAGTCCGCCCACCCCTGCCCGCAGGAACTTGCGCCCCGGCGAGGGCATCGCATCGACGATGTGCACGGCAATCCCTGCCCTGGCGATCTGCTCAGCGGCCATGAGACCGGCCGGGCCCGCGCCGATGATCAGCACGGGAACACTGGATGACAGAGCTAGCGCCACGGCGGACTGCCGGTCAGTCGCAGTGAATCATGCGGGCATCTTCGCCAGCGCGCGCTGGAATGCCGGACGTGCCTTGGCCTCAGCATACCAGCGCTGGATGGCGGGGTACGCGTCGAACGTCAGTGACGTGGCTTCCAGCGCATGGAAGTAAGGCAGCGCGATGGTGTCAGCCAGTGTGATCTCATTGCCACACAGAAATTTCTGGCTTGTCAGCGTCTTCTCCAGGAATGGCAACTGCTGTTCCAGAAAGCCCTTCGCTTCCGCAATGGCCTTCTCATCCGGCCCTTTCTTGTAGTACTTCATCATCACGACTTCCTGATAGAAGTACACCGCCAGCCAGCGCCCGACGTGATGGCAGATCATGTCCACCATCTGGTCGATCTGTGCAGCAGCCACCGGGTCGGCCGAGTAAAGTCGCTTGTCGCTGATGTTCGCGAGATAACGGCACAGGGAAGCGCTCTCGAATAGGTAGTTGCCGTTGTGCTCGATTGCCGGGATCTTGCCCAGGGGATGACGCGCCAGATGCGCCGGACTCTTGTGCTCGCCGGTCACGAAATTCAGATGCACGTATTCATAAGGGACACCGAGCTCCTCTGCCGTAAACAGCACTTTTGTCGCGTTGTAGGTACTGCCGCCATAGATTGTGAGCATGATGTTCTCGCTGTGCTGGTGGGTTATAGTGAGCCGGCAATTTACAGAAGCCCCCCTGCACTTGCAACTCGCAACGGACAAACGCCCATGGCTCTCGATCTCGAACGCATTCGTCGCCAGACGCCCGCCGTCGCGCAGCTCATTCACTTCAACAATGCCGGCGCTTCTCTGAGTCCCGACGTGGTGACTGACGCCGTGCTGGCACATCTGCAACTGGAGCAACGCATCGGGGCCTATGAAGCCGCTGCGGCGGCCGAGGCAGACATCGAGAACTTCTATACCGCGTTCGCCACATTCCTGAACTGTCAGCGCGCCGAGATCGGCTGGGCGGAGAATGCGACCCATGCGTGGAACAGTGTCTTTCATGCGGTTGCACTGCAGCCGGGTGACCGCATTGTCACGGGGCAGTCTGAATACGCCAGCAACTATCTGGCACTGCTGCATCTGGCAAGGCAGAGACAGGTGCACATCGACGTCGTCCCCAATGCGACGAACGGACAGATCTGTCTCGAACGCCTGGAGCGCGCCCTGAATGGCAATGTCCGGCTGCTCGCCCTCACCCATGTGCCAAGCCAGAGCGGCGTTGTGCATCCGGCTGCAGAGGCCGGGAGGCTGGCGCGGGCACACGGCATTCTCTATCTGCTGGATGCGTGTCAGTCTGCGGGGCAGCTCGCTCTTGATGTCCGCACGCTGGGCTGTGACATGCTGACAGGCACTGGCCGCAAGTATCTGCGCGGTCCGCGGGGCACGGGCTTCCTCTATGTCCGCGAGACGAGCCTGCAAGCGCTGACCCCGGAGTGGGTGGACATGCATGCTGCGCAATTCACCGGCGCACACAGCTATCGCCTGCGCGACGACGCGCGCCGTTTCGAGAACTGGGAGTGTTTCGTTGCCGGCAAGATCGGCCTTGGCGTAGCCGTAGACTATGCCAACGCAATTGGCATGGATGGTATAGAACAACGAGTGCGTGCACTGGCCGCGTATCTGCGTGACTGCCTGACAGATTTACCCGGGATCAGCGTGCACGAGACTGGCCCTGCGCTGAGCGGCATCGTCACCTTCAGCAGCGCCGCGGAACCTGCGGAGCCCCTGCAGAAACGTCTGCAGGCGCAGCACATCAATACCTCGGTGGTGAGACTGCGCAACAATCTGCTGGACCTGGGGCAGCGCGGGCTTGGAGATCTCAATCGTGCCTCTGTGCATTACTACAACACCGAGGACGAGATTCACCGCTTCTGCGCCGCCGTGGCACGGCACTGACGCGGCGCCCTCAGAGAAAGATCAGCTGCACATAGACGGCCAGGATGGCCAGAGGACAGATATAGCGGATGTAGAACGGCCAGAGCTTCCAGAACAGCGTATGTTCGACGCCCGCATGGCCCTTCTGCAACTCTTCCAGCACCCCCTTGCGATGCCAGATCCAGCCGACGAAGACGGCGAAGAACAGTCCCAGCAGGGGTTGGCTGTATTCCGTGGTGGCGGTAACCACCACATCAAACAACACCCCGAAGTTGAAGACGATAATGAGGGACACCAGGCAGATCAGTCCACCAATCAGGGCTGTCGCGCGATGACGGCCTATCCCCATGGTTTCCACTGCGTAGGCCACCGGCACTTCGAGCATCGATATCGACGACGTCAGGGCGGCAATGGACATCAGAACGAAGAAGGCAAAGGCCACAAACTGCCCCGCTACCCCCATGGTATCGAACAGAGCCGGCAGGACGGCCACGATCAATCCGGGGCCAGCCGCCAGTGCGCCGCTGGCATCGTATATCTCGACACCGCTGGCCAGCGCCACATACATGGCCGGCAGAATCAGCAGCCCCGCGAGAAACGCGAAACTGGTATCCAGGGCCGCCACCATCCAGCCAACGGTACTCAGGCTTTCCCGCGGACTGATGTAGGACCCGTAGATCAGCATGGTGCCGACCCCGAGTGACAGTGAGAAGAAGGCCTGCCCCAGCGCGTTGATGATCAGGCCCGGCTCCAGCGCTCTGGAGAAGTCCGGAATGAGGTACGCCGCCAGCCCATCCATCGCGCCTTCAAGGGTCAGCACGTAGGCAATCAGCAACAGCAGGATGCCAATCAGCGATGGCATCAGACGCGTGCCCCACTTCTCGATGCCATTGCGCACGCCAGCCATGATGATCAAGGTCGTCAGCCCCATGAAGAGCACATCGAAGAGGGCATTGCGGCCGAGCGAATCTGCCCGCAGCCAGTCCGACACGCCAGCGAGCCCGAGCAGCGACGCCGGCGCTTCGAAGGTCCAGGCCAGCATCCAGCCGCCGATGATGGCGTAGAAGCTGAGAATCAGACTGACGGTGACGATGCCCGCGAGACCAACCACGGTACCCAGGCGCCGCGTGCCGGGGCCGGTGGCAAGCCCCTGCAGGGCCCGCACCGCATTGGCCTGGGCATGGCGCCCGATGATAAGTTCGGCCATCAAGGCAGGATAGGCCAGACCGAAGACGAGCAGCAGATAAACGAAAAGGAACGCGGCGCCGCCATTGCTGGCGGCATTGGTCGGAAAGCCCCAGACATTGCCAAGTCCGATGGCGGAGCCGGACGCTGCCATCAGGAAGCCGAAACGTGAACTGAATTCTCCTCTGGCGGACATGACAACAGGCTCCCGGTTCGACAAGGGGTCAGGGCTGGAAGGACTCCAGCGTGAACAACCAGTTGGTGGCGTCGGTGAGCGTCAGGACAACATTGCTCAAGACCCGTACATTGCCGTTCTCATTGACTTCCAGAGACGGGATGCGCAGCTTGTTGTCGGCATACGTCGCCATGCCGACCGGGCGTATGGCCAGACGTACCAGGCTGTCGGCGTTCAGGCGGAAGACCGTGCCGGGCAGCTGCGGTTGCAGACTGAGATTGACGCTGTAGGCGCCCAGTGTGGTGCCACCATCCACGGCAGTCATGAGCAAGCCGGACTGGCTCTCGAACACGGCCAGAGCAGCGCTGTGGCGCTGCACGACTTCGGCATTCATCGTCACGAAATTGTCGACAGTCAATGGGGAGGTGCCGTCGTCACTGTGCAGGGGGATCTGCGACTGGGAGGTGCCGAGCGCATAAATGGACAGCGCACTGATGGCATCCATCACACTCATGCCATCCCCCAGCACCCGGCCGAACACGGTAAAACCGCCATTGTTCTGGGTGTTGAGATTGGCGGAATTGTCCGCAAGATTCACGAACCATTCGCTGGTAGCGCTGTTCGGTTCGCCGCCGAACTTGGCCATGGCCACGGTGCCGCGGGTATTGGGCAGGTTGTACTCATTGACGATGGGCGCGTCAGTCGGCACCTGGATCGGGCCGACGAACGGGACGATGCGATAGCCACCGCCCTGCAGCACGAAGCCGGCCTCGAGGCGATGGAAGTACGTGCCGTTGTAGGCGCCGCGGTTCACATAGTTCAGAAAGTTGCGCACGGTGACGGGCGCCACATCGTCAAACAGTTCGAGGGTGAAGTCGCCGAAGCTGGTGCTGATTCTGACGAGGGTATTGGCCTGCGCGGGCGCCATGCCTGCAAGCAGCAGCGCCAGGAGCAGGCCCGTGCGCTGAACCGTGCGGCGCATGCCGGCGGCGAAAACCTTGCTGATTACTGCCATGTAAACTCCTGTCTTGCCTGTTCTGCGTCCGCTCGCGGGCTGCAGTCATTGTGAATTCATACTTCTGCTGCAACGCAGCTGACTCAGATCAGTTCGCCTTTGGCCTGTTTGTCGGCGTGATAGGACGAACGTACCAGTGGCCCGCTGGCCACATGGGAGAAACCGAGTTGCTCTCCGAACACCCGCAGTTCCTCGAACTCATCGGGGTGCACGAAGCGGGCCACGGCCAGATGATTTCTGCTGGGCTGCAGGTATTGACCCAGTGTCACCATGTCGATGTTGTGGGCCTTCATGTCGCGCATCACGTCCATGACCTCTTCCTTGGTCTCGCCCAGCCCCAGCATCAGGCCCGACTTGGTGGTCACGGAAGGCACACGTTCCTTGTAGCGGCGCAGCAATTCCAGTGACCAGGTGTAGTCAGCGCCCGGCCTTGCCTGCTTGTAGAGCCTCGGCACGGTTTCAAGATTGTGGTTGAACACGTGGGGCGGCGTCTTCTCGAGAATATCCAGCGCGATCTCCATGCGACCACGGAAGTCGGGCACCAGCACTTCCACCTGAATCTGCGGGTTCAGGCGCTTGGTCTCGCTGATGCAGTTGGCAAAATGCTGGGCGCCACTGTCCTTGAGATCGTCGCGGTCCACCGATGTGATGACCACGTAGCGCAGACGCATCTCGGCAATCGCTTCCGCCAGTTCCAGCGGCTCGCTCTCGGACAACGGCTTGGGCTTGCCGTGGGCCACGTCGCAGAACGGGCAGCGCCGGGTGCAGATCTCGCCCATGATCATGAACGTGGCCGTGCCATTGCTGAAGCACTCGCCCAGGTTCGGGCAGGAGGCCTCTTCACAGACGGAGGCCAGCTTGTGCTTGCGCAGCGTGTCCTTGATGTGGGAAATCTGGGGCGAGGCGGGAATCTTGACGCGAATCCAGTCGGGCTTCTTCAGCAGGTCCACGGTCGGGATGACTTTGACCGGAATGCGGGCGACTTTCTCGGCGCCTCGCAGCTTCTCGCCTTCGATCAGTACATTGCGTCTGGGCTGGTCTGCCATGATCTGTGCTTGTCCTCTGCGGTCTGCCGCGTGTTGAGTAAATCAATTGCCGGATGCAGCGTCCATCACCCCGGCATAGCCAAGGCGACTCGCCAGTGTTGTCACCAGGGCCTCTGCAGTGTGCTCGAGCAGTCCGGCGTGGGAACTGCCCTGCGGCAGCTCGTCGCGCAGCTGCGTCACCCGCATGCCCTGATATCCGCAGGGATTGATGCGCCCGAATGGCCCAAGATCCATGTCGATATTGAAACTGAGTCCGTGGTAGGAGCAACCCTGGCGGATGCGCAAACCGAGGGCGGCGATTTTAGCACCATTCACATAGACGCCGGGAGCCTTTCGCTGTGCCTCGGCGGCGATGCCCCGGACAGCCAGAAGATCGATCACACTTTGCTCTATGCGCTCCACCAGCTCTCTGACACCCAGCCCCGAGCGCCGCACATCCAGCAGCAGGTACACCACCAGCTGCCCCGGCCCGTGGTAAGTCACCTGCCCGCCGCGGTCAATCTGCACTACCGGAATATCGCCAGTCTGCAGCAGATGTTCCGGCTTTCCGGCCTGCCCCTGCGTGAACACGGGTGCGTGGGTCAGCAGCCACAGCTCGTCCGGCGTTGCCGGCGTGCGTGCGGCCGTGAATTCCCGCATGGCATCCCAGACTGGCATGTAGTCGAGTGGAGGAAATGAAGACGCGGCGTCCGGCGCACCGGAGCCAGCACTGCGCAGACGACGGACCCGCAGAATGCCTGCAGCGTCCGTCATAACACCATCTTGACGCTCGCGTGCGCCTTGAGGTCCTGGAACATCACGGTCAGTTGCTCTGTGCCGGTGGCCTCGATCACGATGGTGATGGCGAGATAAGTGCCGTTGGCACTCGGGCGCACACTCACATGTTCGTCACCCACTTCCGGGGCATGGCGACGCACCACGGCGATCACCTCATGCTGAAAGTGCGGCGTGGCCACTCCCATCACCTTGATGGGATAGGCGCAGGGGAATTCGATACGGGGCATTTCGATTTCGGACATTGAGTAACCTAACTGAAGAGGTTCGTGAAGAACATGGTTAGCCAGTCCATGAAACGCTTGAAGAAACCGGCACGCTCGACGGCCTGCATGGCCGCGACATTGCCCTGATAGATGATCTCTTCGCCAAGCTTGATCTCGACGGTGCCAAGCACCTGTCCCTGCGTCAGCGGAGCGGTGATGGTTTCCTCCACACTCAGCGTGGCCTGCAGTGCACCGGCCTGTCCACGGGGAATGGTGGCAACCACTTCCTCGGTGATGCCCAGGTCGACCGCATCTTCCTTGCCAGACCAGACCCTGGCGTTGCTGATGACCTGGCCTGCGTCATAGAGCTTGTGGGTTTCGAAATAGCGGAAGCCATACGTCATCAGCTTCTGGCTCTCGGCGGCGCGGGCGTCTTCACTGGCAGTGCCCATGACCACGGAGATCAGGCGCATGCCGTCGCGCTCCCCGGAGGCCACCAGACAATAGCCGGCCGCTGTGGTCCAGCCTGTCTTCATGCCGTCGATGTTGCGATCACGGAACAGCAGCGTGTTGCGATTGGGCTGCGTAATGCCGTTGTAGGTGAACTCGCGCTCGGAGTAGATGTTGTAGTGCGACGGATGTTCGATGATGGTGGCGCGGGCAAGTATGGCCAGGTCGCGCGCCGACATGATGTTGTAGGCCTCTTCCGTGTCCAGACCGCTGGAGTTCATGAAGTGGCTGTTGGTCATGCCCAGGCGCTGGGCATGCTGATTCATCATGTCTGCAAAGGCTTCTTCGCTGCCGGCCAGGTGTTCGGCCATGGCCACGCTGGCGTCATTGCCCGATTGAATGATGATGCCGCGCAGGATGTCTTCCACCCGCACCTTGCTGTCGAGGTCGACAAACATCTTGGAGCCCTGCGTACGCCAGGCCTTCTCGCTGATGTGCACCTCGTCGTCGAGACTCATGTTGCCGTTGTCGATTTCCACCTCGGCGATATAGGCCGTCATGATCTTGGTCAGACTGGCAGGCGGCAGCTGCACATCGGCATTCTGCTCGGCAATGACCTTGCCTGTGCGCGCATCCATCAGGATGTAGCTGCTGGCGGCAATCTCTGGCACGCGCGGCACGATCTGTGCAGCGGGGGCAGGCTGATTCGGTTGCGGCTGGTTGGGCTGCGGCTGCTGGGCACTGACCGGTTCAAGCGCAGTCACGAACAGTGCGGAGGCCAGCACAATGGCGCTCCAAAGGGCTGTCGCCTGTCCTCTTGGGGACCTGGAAACCGAAGCTGTTCCTGTTGTCATGTCCATGGCGTTTTTCTCCTGCGTCATTGCGTTCTCACTCAGTATTGCGCGGTGTCTTGATCACTCGCGGACAGTGTAGGGGCTTCCCAGATCAGCAGCAACCACGCTGTCCGTGATGCGGGCGAGCTCTTCGGAATCCGGAATCGGACCCACGCGGACTCGGTGCATGGTTTGCTGTGAACCGGCTGTTTCAACAGACCGGATGAAGACCGGTCTTGATGTCAGATTGCGCAGTCGTGCGCTCAGTTGCTCGGCGGCACGCAGATC
>CAYWMC010000010.1:0-1401 GCA_964459345.1 uncultured Klebsiella sp.
AGCGCTGCAAGACAAGTTGAATCTGCCGGTCGACTACTCCGTAGTGCGGGGTCGGCGCAAGACCATGGCTGTTCACGTCCGCCATCAGGCGGTGGAAGTGCGCGTACCGTACTTTGTCAGCCAGTCGCAGATTCAGGAATTCGTCTCCATGCACATTCCGTGGATACTTCGCAAACTGGAACACAAGGCCGAACAGGACGCCCAGCGTCCTGATCTTTGCGATGGTGGAACGGTGTATTACAAGGCGCGAGCCCTGCGAGTGCGCTTCCTCCCCGCTGTGTCGGAGCGCGTGGAAATCACTGACACCGAAATGCGGCTGCATGGCAGGGGCCTGAGCTCAGAGCGTGCGAGCAAAGTTCTGCAACGCTGGCTGCTGGCGCAGGCCAGGACAGTCTTGCCGCCAAGGACCAAAGCGCTTGCTGCGCATCTGCAGGTACCCGGGCGCTTGAAGGAGGTCGTCTTTCGCAAGACCAGGAGCAAGTGGGGACATTGCACCTCCAGTGGCCGCATCCAGTTCAACTGGCTGATCATGATGGCTCCCGACGCAGTGATCGACTACATGATCTGTCACGAAGTCAGCCACCTGGTCCACATGAATCATTCGCCAGACTTCTGGGCGCTGGTGGAATCGGTGTGCCCCGATTACCGCCGCTATGTACGCTGGCTGCGCACACACGAACACCGACTCTGGCTCTGAAAGAGCCAGCTCTCTTATTAAAAAAACAGGAGCAGTGCCATGCAATTTCCTCGGCTTTTCACCAGAATTCTCACTGGGGCAATACTCGTTGCGATCTCCAGCGCACAGGCGCTCGCGCAGGATTTTCCGAGGGCAACACCGGAGTCCGTCGGCCTGTCCAGCAGCGGACTTGCCAGCGTTACGCAGCGCCTGCAGGCCCATATTGATCAAGGCCATATTGCCGGTGTTGTGGCTGCAGTGCTGCGTGATGGTCAGCTGGTGTATCTGGAATCCCTCGGCAAGCGCGATCTCGAGGCCGACAGCGCCATGACGGATGACGCCCTGTTCCGCATCTATTCCATGACGCGACCGGTGACAAGTCTGGCGGCCATGATTCTCTACGAAGAAGGCAAGCTGCAGCTTGACGATCCCATTTCGAAATACCTGCCCGAGTTCGCGAGTCAGCGCGTTTTTGTGGATGCATCCGCACCAGACATGAATCAGACACGAGAGCGCAAGGGAGACATCACCGTGGCTGATCTCATGCGCCACACTTCTGGCCTTGGCAGTCGCAGTTCGGCCATCTATGTGGCAGAGCAGGTCCGTCTGCGTTCGATTACTCTGGAACAGATGAGCAAGAATGCGGCCGGAGTCCCCTTGTTCGAAGATCCAGGCACCGAGTTTCGATATGGGCTTTCCGCCACCATTCTGGGACGACTGGTCGA
>CAYWMC010000010.1:1501-19681 GCA_964459345.1 uncultured Klebsiella sp.
CAGGCACCGAGTTTCGATATGGGCTTTCCGCCACCATTCTGGGACGACTGGTCGAGGTGGTGTCTGGCATGCCCTACGATGAGTTTCTACAGCAGCGGGTTTTCGGTCCCCTGGGCATGACGGACACGGTGTTCTGGGTTGACCCGTCACGAGTCGACCGCCTCGCGACAGTGTATCGCCCCGCTGCTGATGGCACACTGCGGGTACACGAAATGGAAGAAATTCCCTTCACGCAGAAAGTGCCCCTGGTCGAAGGAGGTGTCGGGCTGGTGTCTTCGACACTCGACTTCGCAAAGTTCTCGCAGCTTTTCTTGAACGGTGGCGAACTGTTCGGCCAGCGAGTCCTGCAGCCCGAGACGGTGCAGCTGATGATGGAAAACGCAGTGGCCGATGCGCTGTTACCTCTGGAAGACAGAGGCTACATGGCGGCCTCCGGATGGACGCTGGGAGGTTTCGCCTATGCGCTGGACCCAGCGGCCTACGACCATACGGTCAGTCAGGGTGAGGTCTGGTGGGACGGTTCCGCAGGAACGCGCTTCTGGATCGACCCCGTACAGGGCATTGTCACAGTGATCATGGCGCAGATCTCTCCTGCCAATGGCGAGGGCTTCCGAGAGGAGTTCAAGAACGGCGTCTACGAGGCCATCGTCGAAAGGCGCTGACAGTGACTGGAGCGCGCCGGTATCAGGATCGGCTCTAGCCAGCCATTGTCGTCAACATCTGTGAAGCGAGCTCAGCGCTCGCGAATGAAGACCAGATCATTGACGACATGGCCAAGCCGCTGACCGCGCTTCTCGAATTTGGTGAGAGGGCGGTCGGTAACTCCCGCATACTGGCCAGCGCCTGCACTGTTGCTATAGTCAGGCAGCGCGCTCATCACCTCCATCATGTGGACGGCATACGGTTCCCAGTCGGTAGCCATGTGCACGCGCCCACCGATCGCAAGTTTCTGGCGCAACTGTTCCATAAACTCAGCCTGCACCAGCCGACGCTTGTTATGTTTCTTCTTGTGCCACGGATCTGGAAAAAATATTTGTACGCATGACAGAGCGCCGTCGGCGATGCAGTCACGCAGAATCTCCTTGGCATCGTGACAATACACCCGCAGATTGCGAAGACCGAGCGCGTCGATCTCGTGGAGCAGGCGCCCCACACCAGGCTTGTGTACTTCGATGCCAATGAAATCCTTTTCGGGATTGTTCCGTGCCATCGCAAGCAGCGAGTCGCCCATGCCAAAACCGATCTCCAGCACCAGAGGTGCCTGACGCCCAAAATGAGAAGACGCATCGAAGGGAGCAGTGACATCGCTGATGCCAAACACTGGCCACAGATTCTCCAGCGCATTCTGCTGTGAAGGGGTCAGTCGTCCCCCGCGGATGACATAGCTGCGGACGGTGCGTTGATGCAGGACGGGTGCAGTGGATGCTTGCTCGTCCGGCGCAGAGGGTTCTGGTGTCACTTTCAATTCAGACATGGGGTAGGGCCGTTGAATGCTAGGGTCGCCTGGGGTGCCAGACATGCTCAGAAAAAGGTGCCGTCCACCGGGGACGATGCACTCGCGTATAGTCGGCGCGGCATGCGCCCGGCCAGGAAAGCTTCTCGTCCACTCTCGACGGCCTTCTTCATTGCTGATGCCATGAGCACTGGATTGCGTGCCTCGGCGATGGCGGTATTCATCAGAACACCGTGGCAACCGAGCTCCATGGCAATCGCAGCATCCGATGCCGTGCCAACGCCCGCATCCACAATAATGGGCACGGTCGCATTCTCGAGAATCATGCGAATGTTGTAGGGATTGCGAATGCCCAGTCCAGAGCCGATCGGCGCGCCCAGAGGCATTACGGCAACGCAGCCGAGCTCCTCCAGACGCTTGGCGATCAGGGGATCATCGCTGGTGTAAACCATCACGTCGAAACCATCTTTCACCAGCTCTTCTGCGGCGATCAGCGTTTCGGTGACGTTGGGATAGAGCGTCTTCTGGTCACCCAGCACTTCCAGTTTCACCAGTTTGTGACCGTCCAGCAGTTCACGCGCCATGCGGCAGGTGCGCACCGCATCGGCGGCGTTGTAGCAGCCGGCTGTGTTTGGAAGGATGGTGTACTGGGTGGGGGAGATCACTTCCAGCAGGCTGGGCTCGCCGCGATTCTGCCCCAGGTTCACGCGCCGGATGGCCACAGTGATCATCTCGGCACCGCTGGCGACCAGTGCATCGAGATTCTGCTGGAAGCTCTGGTATTTGCCGCTGCCGATGATGAGGCGCGACGCGTAGGCCTTGCCTGCGATGACGAGCGGGGAATCCTGTGTTGTCATGAAAAAAACCTGTTCGTGTTCAGGGAAATAAAGGGTGGCAACACTCAGCCGCCGCCAATGGCATGGACGATCTCGATGGTGTCGCCATTGTGCAGAATCTGCGAGGCGTGCTGACTGCGGGGCACGATGACCTGATTGCACTCCAGCGCCAGCCTCGACTCGCCGAGACCAAGCTGGTTCAGCAAGTCCTGCAGCGTGCTGCCTTCAGGTACAGCAGTGTCTTTGCCGTTGACCAGTATCTGCATGGAATGCCCTCAGGCCTGGGCCTTGAGCATCGACCAGGCCAGCAGAGCCCAGCCCGCCAGAAACGCCACTCCGCCAATCGGAGTGATGGCGCCAAGCCAGCGGATGCCACTCAGTGCGAGGACATAGAGACTTCCCGAGAAGATCACGATGCCGGCAAGGAACAGGAAGCCCGCGATGCGCAGCCCTGTCTGTGCCGGGAACTGCAGCACCAGAATGCCCACTGCCAGCAGGGCCAGCGAGTGGTACATGTGGTATTGCACGCCGGTCTGGAACGTGGCCAGCAAGTCCGGCCCCAGCATGCTCTTGAGACCATGCGCCGCAAAGGCGCCGAGCGAGACGGCAATGAGACCGTTGATTCCCGCGAGCACCAGAAACAGATTGTTCATGTCAATCCTCGGTCCGGATCAGTACCGGATTCCAGAAATGAAAAAGCCGCCAGGACAGAACCCTCAGCGGCTTTTTCGGAGCGGGCCATGATCAGGCGGCTATCATCGCCTTGACCTTGTCCATGGCATTCTTTTCCAGTTGTCTGATGCGCTCTGCGGACACGTGATACTTGGCCGCCAGTTCATGCAGAGTGGCCTTCTCGTCAGCCAGCCAGCGGCTGGTGATGATGTCCCGGCTGCGCTCGTCCAGTTCACCCATGGCCAGATAGAGACTGTTGTTCGTGGTCTCTTCCCACTCAGCGGCTTCGATGGACTCAGCCATGTCCGAGGCATCGTCTTCCAGGAAGTAGGCAGGCGATTTGTACGCGACATCATCGTCCGCGTCCGGATCAGCGTCGAAGGCCATGTCGTAGGAGCTCATGCGGCCTTCCATCTGGCGGACCACTTTGGCATCGACGCCCAGTTCTTCGGCCATGGCCTGCGCTTCATCATTGGTCAGCCAGCCCAGGCTCTTCTTGGAGCTGCGCAGATTGAAGAACAGTTTGCGCTGTGCCTTGGTGGTAGCGATTTTCACGATGCGCCAGTTGCGCAGAATGAACTCGTGCATTTCGGCCTTGATCCAGTGCACAGCAAAGGACACCAGGCGCACACCCACTTCGGGGTTGAAGCGCTTCACGGCCTTCATCAGGCCTACGTTGCCTTCCTGAATCAGGTCAGCCTGGGACAAACCGTAGCCCGCATAGCTCTTTGCCAGATGCACCACGAAGCGCAGGTGCGCGAGCACCAGCTGGCGGGCGGCATCCACGTTGTTCTCATAAAAGTACTGATTGGCCAGATCCCGCTCCTGCTCAGGAGTGAGAACAGCAATACTGTTCACGGACGCAATGTAAGCCGTCAAATCACGACCCGGAACAACGGGGCCCATAACCTGCAAACTTTTTCCGTAACTCATAATCAGCCTTTGACTCTCATGTGTGACTTGCGTTGATTGAACCCTGCGACCAGCAAAAACGCCAGAACTACCGCGATTCCAACCCTTGCAACTTGATTCTAGCACTGCTTCTTTCGATCTGGCTACCGAGCCGGGAGCCCGGCCAGCCGCTGCTTCCAGCACTGGAAATCGCTTGATGGGGGCGCGTTCAGACATTTCAACCCCACTGTGGGCGCCTTTTGCAGAGCCCGCAAATCAATTCTTTGCATGGCATCGATAGCCGCATGCTGCGTGTCAGCGAGGTTCGATCGCCGCGAGATGCTGCTTCACCGAAATGAAGGCGCCGACCCAGCCAAGGAGTGTCCCGCCAGCAACAAGAAGCAGGGTAGACGCTGCGCCCGGGCCAGTGATCACAAGCTCACTGCCATACAGACGCAGCAGCTCGTTGGCCGGGCCCTGCAGAGTCAGAAGCATCAGCATCAGCAGTACCCAGGCGGCCACCGCGCCGGCCAGGCCATACAGGGCGCCACAATAGAGAAAGGGCAGGGCCACATCGCTGTCCGTTCCTCCCACCAGTTTGACAACGACGATCTCTGCCCGGCGTCCTTCAATAGCCAGCCTGATCGTGTTGCCCGTGATGAACAGCACGGCGAGCGACAGGATCAGCAGCAATCCAGTGGCCGCTCTGCCGGCCAGCGTCAAGATGCGCTGCAGTCGCTCGACCCATTCCAGGTCGATCTGTACAGACTCCACGCCCGGCTGTGCGGCCAGTGCCGTCTGCAGTGCGGATGCCGCAGACGAGTCGAGCATGGTGGGGGTCAGGACGATCACCCCTGGCAGAGGGTTTTCTTCCAGCGCACTCAGGATGTCGCCCAGTCCCGAGTACAGGACGAATTCGGCCGCGCCCTCTTCCGGCGAGACATAGCGTGCCAGCTCGATATCGTCCCGGTCCTGCAGCTGTGCGCTCAGCGCCTCGGCGTCGGACTCACTCACATCATCTTCCAGATACAGGGAAATCTGGCTCACATCGCCAAGACTGCTGCTGAGTGCGCGCAGGTTGTCCATTGCCACCAGCAAACCGGTAGGCAGCAACAGGGCGATGCCGATCACGGCCACGGTCATCGCCGTGGCGCCGGGTGTACGCAGCAGTCTGGCCAGGCTCTCGCGGGCTGTCCGCCAGTGGTTCTGCCACGCAGACTGCATGGCCCCCCGGGCGGTGATGCGATGCTGTGCGGCGCCGGCGGCGCGTTTCGGCTTGCTCATTCCCGTGGCCTCTGCCGTGGCTCCTGACTTGTCGAGAGCGCGCTCTGCCAGGCGTCCTGCACAAGTTCTCCCTGGTCCAGTGTCAGGATGCGATGCTGCAGGCGTGTGATCAGCGAGAGATCGTGACTGGCGATGAGCATGCTCACTCCGACCTGATTGAACTGTTCGAACAGGTGCATGATTTCGGCGGCCAGCTCGGGGTCGAGATTGCCAGTGGGTTCGTCGGCCAGAAGGATGCGGGGCCGGTTCACCACCGCGCGGGCGATGCCGATGCGCTGCTGTTCGCCGCCCGACAGCATCATGGGGTTCATCTTTTCCTTCTTCAGCAGGCCGACCTTGTCCAGCGCGGCCCGCACGCGGCGGTCGGCCTCATGCTTCGGATAGCCCTCGATCTGCAGTGGCAAAGCGACATTCTCGAAGACGGAGCGGTCAAACAGCAGCTGGTGATCCTGAAACACCACGCCAATGCGGCGCCGGTAGAAGGGAATCTGCTGGCGGGGCAGGCGGCCAAGGTTCTTGCCATCCACCACGATCTGCCCCTGGCTGGGCTTCTCCATCACCATGAGCAGTTTCAGCAGAGTGCTCTTGCCGGCGCCGGAGCGGCCGGTCAGGAACGCCATCTCGCCGTCTTCGAGTTCGAAGCTGACCTGGTTCAGGGCCTGATGGCCGCCGGGGTAGCGTTTGCTGACATTGTCGAACGTGATCATGCGCGAACCTGCTGCAGCGTGGTGACGCTCAGGGGTTGGTGAACAAGGCATCCACGAATTCGCGGGCCTCGAAGGGTCGGAGATCCTCGGCTTTCTCGCCAACGCCGATGAAGCGGATAGGCAGCCCAAGCTCCTTGGCAATCGCGAATACCATGCCGCCCTTGGCTGTGCCATCGAGCTTGGTCAGCGCGATGCCAGTGACATTCACTGACTTGTGAAAGCTGCGGGCCTGGTTCAGAGAATTCTGTCCGGTGGTGGCGTCGAGCACCAGCAGGGTCTCGTGGGGCAGCGCCGGGTCGAGCTTCTTCAGGACGCGGGCGATCTTTTCCAGCTCCTGCATCAGATTGTCCTTGGTATGCAGGCGACCGGCCGTGTCGGCGATCAGCACATCGGCGCCCCGTGCCTTGGCGGACTGGTAGGCGTCGAAGATCACCGAGGCACTGTCCGAGCCCGTGGGCTGGGCCACGACAGGAATCTGATGTCGCTCGCCCCAGACCTTCAATTGTTCAACTGCAGCGGCGCGGAATGTGTCGCCTGCCGCAAGCACCAGCTTCTTGCCGTCCTTTTGCAGGCGTCTGGCGAGCTTGCCGATGGTGGTGGTCTTGCCGGCACCGTTCACACCCACTACCAGAATGACATACGGCCCTTCCGTGACAGGGATATGCAATGGTGCTTCGCAGGGGCTGAGCAGTGTAGTCAGCTCTTCCTTGAGGCTCTCGAGCAGGGCCTCGGGACTGGCGAGCTGCTTGCGATCGAGCTTCTGCACCAGCGCCTTGATGATGTGTTCAGTGGCGGGAAGGCCCATGTCTGCCGTGAGCAGCTGAGCTTCGATGTCGTCCAGAAGAGCCTGGTCGATGGTCTTGCGGCCGAGGATCAGTGAGCTGAGAGAATCCGCCAGCGCTGTGCGAGTCTTGCTCAGACTCTGGCGCAGACGCGCAAACAGCCCGCCGCCGGACTCCTCGGCGGGCGCAGGCGTTTCTGTGCTGGTCTGTGGCGCGGACTCCGGCGCTGTCTCGACCTTCTTCTTCATGAAACTGAACATGGCTGGACTTCTTCTTCCGACACGCGTGAAAGGCCGGCTATGCTACCATCTCCGCCGATTCTTAAACACCGAGCCGGCGACCCACGCCGGGAAGCAAGCATCCGCATGAAGAGCCCCAGGGCGAGATCCGCCAACACACTGCGCATCATTGCCGGCCAATGGCGCAGCCGCCGACTTGCATTCCCCGATGTCGAAGGGCTGCGGCCCACCGCAGACCGCATCCGCGAAACCCTGTTCAACTGGTTGCAGGAGCGCATCGCCCGCGAAGACTGCCTGGATTTGTTTGCCGGCAGTGGCGCCTGCGGAATGGAGGCCTTGTCCCGCGGTGCCCGCCACGTCACCTTTGTCGACAGCGCCAGCGCCGCCGCGACGGCGATCCGCCAGAATCTGACATTGCTGGGAGCCGAGGGCTGTCAGGTGATCTGCGAAGATTCGCTGCGCTGGCTCCTGCGACAGACGCCACCACCGCGCTACGGTCTGGTGTTCCTCGATCCGCCCTTCGCCGGCGACCTGCTGGTGCGCAGTGCCGTGGCGCTGGAGGCCAGCGGGCTGCTGCGTGACGATGCGCTGCTTTATCTGGAAAGCGCGCAGAGTCTGGCGGCACTGCCGCTGCCGCACAACTGGTCCGTGCTGAAGGCCAGGCAGGCTGGCAAGGTGCATTACGGACTCTACCAGCGGCACCCGCCAGAGCCCTGCACACCATGAGTGCGGCGAATTTCACGTCGCCCTGGTGGCTGCCCGACGGGCATACCCAGACGCTCTGGCGGCGCTTCGTGCCTGGCAACAACATCCACCAGCGCCGTCAGCGGGTCGAGCTGAGCGATGGCGACTTCATCGATGTCGACTGGGTGGACGGGCCTGCCGGTTCGCAGCTCCCAGTCATCTTCCTGCTGCACGGTCTGTGCGGGTCATCGGGCTCTCCCTATATCCAGTCCCTGCAGCGCTTTGCGCAGCAACAGGGCTACACCAGCGTGGCCATGAATTTTCGCGGGTGCAGTGGCGAGATCAACCGGCTGGCCAGGGCCTACCACTCGGGCTGCATTGAGGATGTCGAAGAGGTCTACCAGGCCGTGCGCGGCCAGGTAGGTGACCGCCCGTTCGTCTGCGCAGGATTCTCTCTGGGCGGCAATGTGCTTCTCAACTGGCTGGCGCAGCTGAGTCCCTTGCACCATGTGCTTGGCGGTGTTGCAGTCTCCACGCCGTTCTCGCTGGCCTATTGCTCCGAAGCTCTCAATACTGGCATGAGCCGCCTGTACGGACAGTATTTTCGAGGTCGGCTGGTGCGTGACGTCGAGGCCAAGCGAGCCTGGTTCCGCCACCAGGGCTGGCATCAGGAAGAGGAAAAGCTGGCAAGTCTGGGAGACCTGCGGCGCCTGCGCACCCTGTGGGAGTTTGATGATCAGGTGACGGCGCCCCTGCATGGCTTCGCCGACGCCCCCGATTACTATGCGCGTTGCAGCAGCGGCAACGTGCTGGGTGCGATCAAGGTGCCTGCCGTGCTGATTCAGAGCCGCAACGACCCGATCATTCCGGAACGTTCGCTGCCCGACCCGACAGGGCTGCCCGCGCGCATGCGACTGCTGCTCACGGAGGCCGGCGGGCATGTGGGCTTCACCAGTGCCAGTGACCCGTTGTGGCTGGAGCGTCGCATTCTGGAGGCCATCCGGCAGCTTGATTGAGGTGCCGGGGTGCATTGATTAGAATGGCCCGGCCAATGCGACGCGCCGTTCAGGACGCGCCCGGGCACCATCACAGGAAAACCGGCAAACGGACGCAGTCCTCCAGCCGATGAGGGGGAGATTCATGAAGATTGCCGTCTATCCGGGCACGTTCAATCCGATCACCAACGGCCATACTGATCTGGTGGAGCGCGCTTCCCGTCTGTTCGATCACATCATCGTGGCGGTTGGCATCAATCGTCAGAAGACCACCACCCTGTCCGCCCAGACCCGGGTCGAGCTGGCGTCCCAGGTGCTCGCCCATGTGCCCAATGTCGAGGTCTGTTCCTTCGACACCCTGCTCACGGAGTTCGTGAAACAGCGCGGGGCCAACATCATCCTGCGCGGTTTGCGCACGGTGGCAGACTTCGAGTACGAGTTTCAGCTGGTGGGCATGAACCGCGTGCTGGAGCCGGACATCGAGACAGTGTTTCTGGCGCCTGCCGAACATCTTTCCTATATCTCGTCAACGCTGGTGCGGGAGATTGCCTCCTACGGCGGCGACATCTCCAAGTTCGTGCACCCCGTGGTGGCGCGGGCCATGATGGGCCGTGGCGGCATCGAATAGACAGCCGTCCGGCGGTGTTTCAGCGCTGGCAGAGCGCGCAGAACACGGTGCTGCGCTGGCCGATCCGGATCTCGGTCAGGGCAGTGCCACAGCGATCGCAGGGCTGGCCACCCCGGCCGTAGACATGCAGTGACTGCTTGAAATAGCCTGGCTTGCCATCGCCACCCACGAAGTCCCGCAGCGTCGTGCCTCCCATGGCAATGGCGCGCCCCAGAATCTCCCTGATGCATGCGGCCAGCGTGTCGTAGCGTGCAGCCGCAATGCGGCCTGCCGCACGGTCTGGCCGGATGCCCGCCATGAACAATGCCTCATTGGCGTAGATGTTTCCCACTCCCACCACGACATGACTGTCCATGATGAAGGACTTGACCGGCACCTTGCGCCCGCGCGAACCATCGAAAAGCGTGGCGCCGGTAAACTCTTCGCTCAAGGGCTCCGGTCCGAGCGTCTGCAGAAGAGGGTGCCCGAACGGATCGCCCTTCAGCCACAGCATGCAGCCGAAGCGGCGTGGGTCCGAGTAGCGCAGGGTCCTGTCATCGCCAAGATCGATATCGATGTGATCGTGCTTGAGAATTGGTTCGTATGCCGAGCAAATGCGCAGACTTCCGGACATGCCCAGATGCACCAGCAGACAGGCGTCGCCCGCGAACAGCAGAAGGTACTTGCCGCGCCGCTCGACACGCTCGATGCGCCGGCCAGGCAGCTCCTGACGCAGGGCTTCCGGCACCGGCCAGCGCAATTGTGCGTTGCGTACAACGACGGCGCGAATCTGTTGTCCAAGCACATGCGGGGCGATTCCCCGCAGCGTGGTTTCTACTTCTGGCAGTTCTGGCATGGCAGTTCCGGGAATTGGCTGGAGTGTCTTGAAAATGCAGCAATTTGGTGCACAGGCCGCGTGTTTACAGCCTCTGAGGCCCGGTGTATAAGAAGTACGTGGGCCGCTGGCAATATAGAGTGAGGGCACCCGCTTGAGTAGTCCCCTGAACGCGGATTTGCGCGCGCAGGGTCTCTTGAACACGGTTGTCTTGCAACAGGTTGGTAAACCGAAAGCCCACATTGTGCGTTGAGCGGGAAGCAAAGCTTCCGACGAAAATCCAACACTCCCTTGAGACGTCAGGATTGATCCGTGAAACTTTCAGGCAGACATAATTCCCTGGTGCTCGCTGGACTGCTGCTGGGCAGCGCGGCGGGCGTTGTGCAGGCGCAGGATACTCGCGATGCCCGGACCGATCTGAGCACGGTCATGGCCACAGCGGCAGCAGAGGGCGAGGCCGACGAGACGCTCCCCGTGGTGCAGGTGCTGCATCTGGAGGCGCCCATCGCCCTGAGCCGGCTGAATGAACAGGAGGAGGCTGCCTTGATCAGCGCCTTCATGCAGCCGGCGCCGGTGCCGGACGTGACGGATGCGCCGCCGGTCTTTGCCGAGCTCTCGCCGCAGCAACAGGCCTATCTGCAGAGAATGCAGGACATCGGCAGTTACGAGCAGGCGCTGGAAGAGCTGGAATATGAAGGCGGTGCCTGGAGCCAGGAGGTGGCGCAGGAGCTGGAGACACTGGGTGCCCTGCTGCAGCAGCAGGGACAGTATGAACAGGCCATCAAGGTGTTTGACCGCGCAGTGCACATCAACCGGGTGAACCATGGTCTGTTCAGTCCGCAGCAGGTGCCGCTGGTGGAGCGGGTGGTCGACGGGCACGTGGCGCTTGGCCAGTGGCAGGATGCCGACGCCCAGCAGCAGTATGCGTTCTATGTGCAGACCAAGGCCTATGGCGTGAACGACCCGCGCATGATTGCCGTCTTTGAAGACATGGCGCGCTGGAACGTCACTTCCTTTTACCGAGGCATTGACCCCGACCCGACCTTGCGCCTGATGCAGACATTTCTGCTCTACCGCGCAGCCGCAGACACGGTGATGGCGCACTTCGGGCCACGTGACCCGCGCTATCTGCCGCTGCTGCGCAATGTGGCCAATGCGTCAGACATGATGACGCGCTACGCCCTGCCTGGCACCAGTGCCGGCACCGAGGCGAACCCGAACATGCGCATGGTTTCCGAGTTTGCGGGCCGGTCAACACGGCCCCAGGGTGGGGGGAGCGGCGAGGCGGCGCTGGCCAGAATCGTCGACTTCTACGCAGATGAAAGACGCCCTGACACACCGGAAACGCGTATGATGCTCGCCCGGGCGCGCGCCGAACTTGGCGACTGGTACTTGCTGCGCGACCGGCGGCAGGCCGCCATGCGGGTGTACCAGGAAGCGTGGGACGAGCTGACAGCGGTGCCGGAAGGCAGCGAACTGGCACAGCAGGTGTTCGGGGACATCGTGTTCCTGCCGGCGTTTTCCACCTTCGACGCCGAAAAGAAAGAAGCCCTCGGGCTGAATGCGGATTCGGGAGCGCGCATCGGGCATGTGGATGTTGCCTTCGACGTCAGCAAGTATGGCCGCATGACGAATTTCGAGATTCTGGCGCAGGAACCCGCAGACCTGCGGCGCGTCGATCTGCAGATCATCAGTGCGCTGCGTGGCATGATGGCGCGCCCGAGGCTGGAAGAAGGTCGCACAGTGGAGTCACTGGACGAGCGTTACAGGATTCATTTCTGGTACTGATCGCCGATAGCGCTCAGGCACCTTGAAGCAGGTCATTTGGAGAGGCAGGACATGATGAACACTACAGTGTCGAAAAAGTGGTTGCTGGCCGGCGCCATCGCCCTCGTGCTGGCCGGTTGTGAGTCGACCAGCCAGCAGCAGTCGTCGCAGAGCTCCATGCCATCGATGCCTTCCAGCTCCTCTTCGTCGTCTTCGCCATCGGCTTCCATGCCGTCGCCGTCGTCGCCGAGCAGCTCAAGTTCCAGCTCCAGCTCCAGCTCCAGCTCCAGCTCCAGCTCTAGTTCGAGTTCGAGTTCGAGCAGCGCATCCTCTTCGGCAGGACGCAGCGGCAGCCCTTCCACGCCCAGCCCTTCCGGAAGGGACCCTGCAGCAGGCAGTCCTTCTGCCTCCGGCAGTGCCTCGTCCTCAGGCAGTGCCCAGACACCCGCCGGCAGTGCAATGCCAGCGACGTCCGGGAGCCAGGGGGCGGCAGGTGCGCAGACTGCCAGCGCTGGCAGCAGTGGTTCCCAGCAAGGGGCCGCCGGCCAGTCCGGCACCACGAGCAGCGGGCAGCGTGACAGCGCCGGCGGGCAGGTGGGGCAGGGCACATCTTCTGGAGCAGCGGGAGGCGCCACGACTGCGGGCGCTGGTGGTGGCTACAGTCTCGACACGCTGCCTGGTGGTCTGGGCGATGGCGGCACCGGCCCGATGACTGCTGCCGAGCGACAGGCCGTGCTCACCGGTGCGCTCAACCGTGGCTATGAGGAATTCGATGGTGTGATCCTGGCTGAGCGCGCCCGCGCGCAGGCCGAGGCCAATGCCGCGCGCAATACCGAGATTCCCGGCGACGCCGACGGTGGCGGCGGCGGTGGGGCAGGCGGCGCGGGTGGCCCGGTCATCGTGGCCGCGAGTCCGGGTGGCGCTCCCACCGGACCGCAGGGCATTCCGGGCGCAGGCGGTGGCCCCAGTTCCCAGAACGAAGAGACGTTCCCGCCGCCCGAGGACATCCCAAGCGGGCGTGACGACGACATCGTGGCCCGTCAGCTGCGAGAAGCGGCCATGCGCGAACCCGATCCCGTGCTGCGCGAAGCGCTGTGGGATGAATATCGACGCTATACAGGATTGAGCGAGTAATCATGAACATGAAATCAACACGCTGGGTATTGCTGGGATTCGTGGGTGCGGCGCTGATCGCGTGTTCCACGACGACGGTCAAGTCCACGGAATACGTGCAGGTGGTGCAGGACACCGCGCCGAATGAGGATCTGCTGATGGACATCGGCGTGACGGTCTTCGATCCGGGCATCGACGAGCTGGACCGCGACGAGGAAGAGCGCGTCAGCCCGGAGATCCGCAATGCCGAAGCCCGCTATGCGCCCTACCTGCTGGCCGAGACTCTGCAGCGTTCCGGCAACTGGGGCGTGGTGCGCGTGCTGCCCAATGAAACCTCGACCATGGATATCTATGTCCACGGCCAGATTCTGCAGTCCGACGGCGAAGGCATGCGCATCAATGTCAGCGTGCGGGATTCCTCCGGTGCCATCTGGTACACCAAGGAATACGAGGAACACATCAGCGAATTCGCCTATGAGGCGTCCCAGCGCCAGGCCAACGATCCCTTCCAGGTGATCTACAACAACATCGCCAACGACCTGCTGGCGTGGCGCAAGGCCAACCTCACGGAGCAGCGCATCGCCAGCATCCGCACCATTTCCGAGCTGCAGTTCG
The DNA here is from genome assembly GCA_964459345.1 of uncultured Klebsiella sp. Lineage (GTDB taxonomy): Bacteria > Pseudomonadota > Gammaproteobacteria > Pseudomonadales > Pseudohongiellaceae > UBA5078. Next base: position 14,982 of record CAYWMC010000010.1, read on the forward strand.
CGCGCAACTTCGCGCCCGAGCTGTTCGAGCAGTATCTGAGCGTCAACAATCGGGGCATCACCCAGATAGAGCGGCTGCCGGCCGACAATGACCCGGCGCTGGAGCGCATCCGCGAGATCCGGCAGCGCGACAATCTGTTCGTGGACACCGTGCAGGACTACTACGCCAACTATGCCCGGCAGATGCGGGTGCCCTACGATTCCTGGCGCGAGCAGAGCTATCACGCCACCATGGCCCTGGATGAGCTGGAAGCGTCCGCGCGGCGTCGTTTTGTCGCTGGCACGCTGGCCATTGTCGGTGGCATCGCCGCCGCGTCCAGCAGCAATGCGGCGGTGCAGACCGGCGCACTGGTGGGTGTCGGCGCAGGTGCCTACATGATCAAGAGCGGCTTCGACAAGAATGCGGAGGCCGAGATTCACATCGCCGCCCTGCAGGAACTTGGTGAATCGCTGGAACAGGAAGTGGCTCCCCGCATGATCGACCTGGATGACCGCACCATCATGCTCAACGGCACGGTGGAAGAGCAATATCAGCAGTGGCGCGAGATTCTGGTGGACATGTACAGGGCTGAGACAGGGGGCATCTGACGTGGAAGGGCATTGGCGCCGCCAATGCCGTTTCTGGTGCGCAAGGCGATGACAGAGCACGATGTGAACGACAATCCAATTCCCGGCGCTGCCGCCCGTGTGGCCGGCGCAAGGCCTGCTGCCGTGCGCGCGGGGCCGTCGCCGCTCGTCTGGCTGATGCTCGGCATTCTGATCCTGCTGGCCCTGGCGGTGATCTTCGTGTTGCCCGGCGTGGTGGCGGAGTATGAACTGCCTCTGACACCCCGCGCCGAGGTGACGGAAACGGCACTGCCAGCCACTGCCGCCCCCGCTTTCAATCCGGTGTCTCCGTTCGAAGAAGCCCAGCGCGCGCGGCAGCGGCAGGATGCCCAGGCCGTCTTGTCCTCTCTGCTGGAGCGGCAGACTGCGCTGGTAGATCTGCAGGTTGAGCGCTGGGCGGCGGATGCCTATGCGGCGGCACTGGCGTTTGCCCGTGCGGGCGATGAGGCGTATCGCACCCAGGCATTCGACCAGGCCACCGTGGAATATCAGAACGCCGATACCGCGCTGCAGCAGCTGCAGGATTCTGTGCCGCAGGTGCTGGCCACTGCCCTGCAGCAGGGCAGCGCGGCGCTGGAGAGTGGCGATGCCGCGGCAGCCACCGAGCAATTTGACCTCGCGCTGCTGTTGCAGCCCGGCGACTCTGTCGCACTGGCCGGCAAGCAGCGCGCCGCCACCCTGGATCAGGTGAATGCCCTGCTGGCGCAGGCGGCCGGCCAGCGTGCCACGGGCGCGCTCGACGCCGCCCAGGCCAGTCTGCAGGAAGCGCTTGCCCTCGACGGCGCCCATGTCCAGGCGCGCAGCCAGCTGGACGAAGTGCGATCCCTGATCAGTGACAATGCATTCAACCGGGTGATGTCGGAAGGCTTCGCTGCCCTGCAGGCCGGGAGCTCCGACGCTGCCATTGCGGCCTTCGAACGCGCCCTCGCCATGCGCCCCGGCAATGCCCAGGCGCAGGAAGCCATCACACAGACCCGTGATCAGCTGGCCGTGACCAGCATCAATGCCCATCGCAGCGCTGCCGAGGCCCTGGTGGCCAGTGAACAGTGGGAATCCGCCGTTGCCGAATATGACGCTGCGCTGACCATCGATGCCGCGCTGGTGTTCGCCATCGAGGGACGTGACTATGCCCAGAAGCGACTGCAGCTGGACCGTCTGCTGCAAAGTGCCATTGATCAGCCCGAGCGGCTGTCCGACGAAGCCGTTCATGCCCAGGCCGTGCAGGTCTACTACACCGGGCTCGCGCTGGAGAATCCTGGCCCTCGTCTGCAACAGCAGCTGACCACCGTGGAAGGGCTGCTTGCCCGCGCGCAGGTTCCGGTGGATGTCCAGCTGGTGTCGGACAATCTGACCGAGGTCACCCTGTATCAGGTCGGGGTACTGGGCCGTTTCGAGACCCAGACGCTCAGCCTGAGGCCGGGCCGCTACGTGGCGGTGGGCACACGCCCCGGCTTCCGTGACGTGCGCACCGAGTTCGAGGTGGGATTTGACAATCGCAGTACGCCGGTGACGGTGGCCTGTACGGAAGAAATCGTCGCGGTCAACAGGCGCTGAGCTCATGCAGGATCACCAGAAACACAGTGCCGCACCCGGCGGCGACTCCGACTCCGCAGATTTCGCGGATCACATCGTTCCCATCGATTTCACGCCGCCCGACCCGACCCGGCAGCGCGCGGCGCTGCGGCTGCGCTGGCCGCATTTGCTGATCGCCGGTTTTCTGCTGATCGCAGGGGTGTCCGGCTGGTTCGTGCTCAGCGCCCGGTCTGTCTCCGTACAGGTCACGCCCATTACCGCGAGTGTTGAATTCCTCTCCGGCTTCCAGCTGCAACTGGGCGGACGCACGCTGATGCTGCCCGGCGACTATCCCGTGGTGTTGCGCAACGCGGGCTATCACGACGAACAGCTCACGCTGACAGTAGGCGAAGAGCAGGCGCAGAATTTCCCCATTGTGATGCGCGAGCTGCCCGGCATCGTCAGCGTGACAGCTCAGGGCGTCGGCGGACCCTTGAGTGGCGCCCTGGTGCAGCTGAACGGGCAGGAGCTCGGCCGCACACCGCTGCGTGATCTGGCGATAGAGCCTGGCGACTACGAACTGAGCATCACCGCCGAGCGCTATCTGCCGCTGACACAGCCGCTCACTGTGCCGGGCCGCTCGGAAGCGACGGCGCTGGACCTGACGCTCGCGCCGGCCTGGGGCGAAGTCAGCTTCACCACGACGCCACCAGGTGCCGAGATTCTTCTGAACGGGCAGCTGCTTGGCACCACGCCTTACACCGCCGAAGTGCTTGAAGGTGAGCACGAGCTTATCCTGAAGCTCTCGGCTCACAAGGCCTGGCAAGGCGCCCTGACGGTCGCCGCGGGCGAAGATCAGCAGCTGACGCCGGTCGTGCTGGAGCGCGCCGATGGCCTGGTGTTCATCCGCTCGCAGCCCAGCGGCGCCAATGTCACCATCAATGGCGAGTTCCGTGGCCAGACGCCACTGGAGGTGGCACTGCCACCAGGCCGCTCCCACGAAGTCACGCTGTTTCGCAGTGGCTTCAATGCCGCAAGCCGCACTCTGGAGACCCGGCCGGACGAAGAGCAGGACATCACCGTGCCGCTGGTGCCGATCACCTCGAGTGTGCGCATCGTGGCCGAGCCCGCCGAGGCACAGGTCTATGTCGACGGCGAGCTGCGCGGGCCTGCGAACCAGACCCTGGAACTGCTGGCTGCGAGCCAGGTCATCGAGATCCGCCAGGAGGGCTACGTGCCCTATACCGGCAGCTTCACCTCTCGCCCCGGGCTGGAACAGGAGCTGCGGGTCACCCTGAAATCGCTGGAAGAAGCCCGCCTGGAAGCCATCCGTCCCGTGATCACTACGGCGGCAGGGCAGACACTGACACTGCTCTACCCCGGCCAGTTCAGCATGGGCGCCTCGCGGCGCGAGCCCGGTCGCCGTGCCAATGAAGACTTGCGCGAGGTGCGCCTGGAGCGCCCGTTCTATCTGTCGCCCCACGAAGTCAGCAATCTGCAGTTCAAGCAGTTCCGGGCCGATCACTCTTCCGGCACCTTGCAGGGGCAAACCATCGACCTCGACAACCAGCCTGTGGTGCAGGTGACCTGGCAGGATGCCGCGCTGTACTGCAACTGGTTGAGCGAACAGGAAGGCCTGCCGCTCTTCTATCAGGTGGAAGGCGATCAGGTGACTGGCTTCAACCCCGACGCCACAGGCTATCGCCTGCCTTCGGAAGCCGAGTGGGAATGGGCCGCCCGCACGGACGGCAATGGCAATACCCTGCGCTTCCCGTGGGGTGAGCAGATGCCGCCACCCGAGCGCGCCGGCAATTTCGCCGACATGTCAGTCCGCGCCTTCATGGGCGCGTATCTCGCCGGCTATGACGATACCTATCTGGGCACGGCGCCGGTCGGTCAGTTCCCGGTCAACGGGCGGGGCATGTACGATATGGCCGGCAATGTCTCGGAATGGGTGCATGACTTCTACGGCACCATGCTGACACTGGGCACGGCCGTGGAAGTGGATCCGCTCGGCCCGACATCCGGTGCCTATCACACCATCAAGGGGTCGAGCTGGGCGCACAGCAGTGTCACGGAAATCCGCCTCTCCTACCGCGATTTCGGCGACACTGCACGCAACGACCTGGGATTCAGAATTGCCCGCTATCTGGAGGAATGAACCATGAAGACGGTACAGCATATCGCCGCGTGTGGACTTGCCTTGCTGCTTGGCCTTGGTGCCGGGCAGGCGCTGGCCCAGGCGGCCACAGATGAGCCAGACCCGGCCGCGCAGCCTGCGAGCCCGGCGGATCAGGCCGGCCAGGCCGATGATGGTGCAGCCATGCCCGACGCCGCCCTGAACCCGGACGCCCAGGACATTGCCCAGGTGGGCGACGACCCGGACAACTCGCCTGGCCGCTTCATTCCGACGGAACAACTGTCGCAGGATCTCGGCGCCTCGTTCCCGGTCGACATCTGAGGCGCCGGAGCGCCTCGCCACCCCTTCAAACCAATACAGACACAAGGGCTCGTGCATGAAGCAGAACTATCTCTCCGAAGTGATCTACCAGGTCTTCGCCCTGATCATCTGCGTGATCCTGG
>CAYWMC010000011.1:0-19557 GCA_964459345.1 uncultured Klebsiella sp.
GGTCAGATGCACCCACACCGACGCGTTGTTGTCGGGCTGGTAATTGATGTCGCGCACCGTGGCCGTCACTTCCACACGGTCGCCCACATGATAGAACTCGCGGTCAAATTCGATGGTCACGCGCTCCAGCGCTGACACAGACAGCCAGCGCAGCAGCTGGCGCCATACCCGCTCGTGGGACTGATCGGCAGCCGGCATCATCATCTGCCAGCGCCAGGTGCTGGCACTGGTCACCGCCATGCTGCGACCGCTGCCGTAGCGCTGCATGGCAATGATGGGCAACAGCTGATTCTGGAACTGCAGCACGTTGTGCTCCATCAGCACTGTGGCCCCTGGCTTGGCGCGGCCGGTGACATAAGCCCCCTGCAAGTCTGGCATCTGGCCCCAGAGGCGCAGGTTCTCGGCGTCGTCACTGTGCAGGCGCAGCAGCTCGGAGAATTCCCCTTCAGTGGTCAGCTTTGGCGTGAAGATCTCGCCGGTCAGATGCGTGCCGCGGGTAATGCCGCCCTGCAGGTTCTGCGGCAGCATGGTGGAGGGCACCAGGGTCACGGGCAGAATGTCCGCCAGCACGGTGTCCACGAATTCGTCCTGCAGCATGCCCGCCACCAGCAGACCACCGCCGCGCTCGGCCACGAAGTCCTGCAGCATGGTGAGCTGCTCGTCAGTGAAGAAATCCTTGTCGATGTCCCCCAGGATCACCGCTTCATACTGATAGAGCTCTTCGCGGGTTTCCGGAAAACCGCCACTGAGTTCCAGCGGAGTCTCGATGCCCTGCCGGTAGAATTTGCCCGGGCCCGTCTGCAGATAGGTGGCCAGGCGCAGCGAGGTGTCGCCCTCCACAGCCCGGCGGATGAACTTGTATTCGTTGCGCGGATGACCGTCGACATACAACACGTCCAGCGCCGGCCGCTCGGTATTGTCGACGAGGAAGCTGTAGTGATTGTTCTGCAGAACAATCTCGCCTTCCTGTTCGGCCACCTGCAGGGTGTAGACGATGGCCTCACGGCGCTCCGGCGTGAGTTCGATGCTGACGCGGCGCGTGGAACTGTCGGCGCCCAGCACCACCTGCTGCGAAGACACCACTGTCTCGCCATCCAGCACCGCCACTTCCACCGGCTGGTTCGCATAGCCCTGGTTGCTCAGTGCGATATCGACATTGAAGACCGAGCCTTCCAGCACTGTCTTGGCTGCCACCACATCGACGATGCCGACATCCCGCGGGATATTCTCCTGGCCCACACCCACTGTGAACACGGGAATCTCGCGGGCTCCGAAGCTCTGCGCGCGGGGCACCGGGTCAGTGCCTTCATTGTCGGCGCCATCGGAAATCAGCAGCACACCGCCCAGGGCCAGACCGCTGAGCTGTTCATCGACATATTGCAGAGCCTGATCCAGCGACGAGGCAGTGCCCGCCGCAGTCAGCGCGCCGGGCTCGGAGACACGCTGGGTGCTCTTGTCGAAACGGAAGGTGCGCACCTGGAAGGATTCGCCCAGGGGTTCCACGATGCCGGCATTGCCATAGAGCAGCTCGCTGACGGCAGCGGCCCGCGTCTGCGACCCGGCGAGATCGGGAATCGACATGCTCTGGGAATCATCGACCAGGATGGCCAGGTAGGTTTCCTGCGGCACCACTTGTTCGGTGGTCACCACCGGGCGCAGAAGACACACGAACAGCAGAATCAGCACCAGCGAGCGCAGCGTGATCAGTGAAGTTTTCCACGCCGGGCTGAGAGAGCGCGTGGTCTTGCGATACGACCACCAGACGGCACCCACGAGTGCGACGACGACCAGCAGCGCCAGCCACGGGCTGAGGCCATAGGCGAAGGTGAAGCGACCCTGCTCGATGGCGTCCAGATAATGTTGGTCGAGAAGATAATTCATCGTCAGGGGGCCGTACTGCCTGCCCCGTTGTTCTCGGACAGCACGCGATAATACTCCTCGACAAGACGTCGGTATTGATCGGGCACTTCTTCGTCAGCAGAGGCGTAGAGTTTCTGGTTGATGCGATCCATTTCCGCCTGCGCACGCAGCGCCGCCTCGAGCTCGATGATCGGCTGCAGCAGTGCCTCGAACAGTTCGGGCTGACTCAGGAAATCCTCGATGCCCTGCCGCGTGATCTCGCTGCGGATGGTGCGGGCATTGCCCAGCGCATTGGTAGTGCCGCCAGTGCCGGGCCGGCCATCGCCGCCGATGCCGCCATTCTGTCCCTGTCCGGGCTGGCCGCTCTGATTGCCGGCCTGCTGATTGCCTTGCCCTTGCTGGCCTTGTTGCCCCTGCTGTCCGGATTGACCCTGTTGGCCCTGTTGACCTTGCTGGCCTGGCTGGCCTTGTTGACCCTGCTGTCCAGGCTGACCGCCCTGTGCGAGCTGGCCACGCTGGGCCGCCGTGCGCTCAGCCATCTGCTGTTGCTGCAGCTGCTCGGCCAGTTGCTGCGACAACTGCTGTGAACGCTCCAGCTGTTCACGCATCTGAGCAATTGACGCATCGCTCTGATCGCCGCCGTTCAGGGCCTGCGCCTGGCGCTGCAGGGCCTGCATCTGTTCCATCAGTTCGGCGGCATCGCGGGCTGCCTGCTGGATGGGGTCTGCGGAGGTGGGCGTGTTGGCCGAATTCATGGCCTGCAGGCTGGCGCCCAGTTCATTGAGGGATTCGCCGATTTCCTGTTCGATATCCACGGCCAGATTCACCATGCCGTTGCTGAGCACACGACCGCTGGTGTCCATGGATTCGCGGATCGGCCGGATGGCGCGACTGGCCTGCTGCGCCTGGGAAAGCAACTGCTGATCCTCGTTCTCGCCTCGGGCGATGATGGCGCGCAGCATCTTCTCGATTTCTTCCAACTCGCGGCGCTGCTGCTGCTGAGTGGCGACCAGGTCCTGCAGATTCTCACTCTCGCGGGTGGACTGGCGAGTCTGCCCAAGGCCCTGTTCGCGGTTGGCGGCCTGCAGCGCCTGCTGCAGTTCACGCTGTTCTTCAAGCAATTGCTGGCCGCGCTGCGCGGCGTTCTGTGCCAGCTGGCTGACCGACGTATTCTGCTGCGCCTGCATCTGTCGCTGCTGCTCGCGCAGACTTTCCAGCGCACGCTGACTACGGGCGGCAGCTTGAGCGGGCGAATCCGCCTGCGCAGCCTCCGCCATCTGTTGCGCGGCCCGCTCCAGCTGAGTCTGACCGTCCTGACCGCCTGCCTGTTGGCCAGGCTGCTGGCCCGCCTGTTGCTGCCCCGCCTGCTGACCCGGCGACGATTGGCCTCCGGATGCACCTGCCTGCTGGGACTGACCGCTCTGCTGCGACTGTCCGGACTGCTGCGACTGGCCAACCTGACCGCCCTGCTGCCCTTGTGCACCCGGCTGCTGCTGACTCTGCTGCCCCTGTTGCCCGCCCTGCTGACGCGACAATTGCTGCGACAGCTGCGCCACTTCCTGGCTGAGCTGTTCCTGCTCGCGCTGCAGGCGCTCCAGCTCGCGGCGGCGCTGCTCTTCGGTCATGTTCTCCATGCGCCGGGCCAGATCACGCTGTGCGCGGGTCAGACCTTCCTGACGGCGCGCCAGCTCTTCCAGCTTGTTCTCTTCCTCGGTGGCCTGCGCTCCCCCGCCACCGCCCGCACTTTGCGGCGTCTCGTAGCGGTTCTCCAGCTGCCCCATCTCCATCTCGAACAGCTCGCGCAGGTCTTCACGCTCCTGCTGCGCCCCGCCGCCGCCCCCGCCGCCACCGGCCTGCTGGGTGCTGATGTCGGTGCGGTTGATGTCGGCCTCAGCTTTCAGAATGTACTGCAGTGCCACCTGCTCGGGCTTCAGGGCACTGGTGACCTGCTGCTTCTCCAGCTCGGCGATCGCCAGGTTCATCTGTTCGATAGCCTGCTGCAGATTCAGAACGGCATTGTCATAACTGTCGTCGGAGAAATTCAGTCGCTCCGCCAGACGCTCGATGGACTGCTGCGCGCGCGTGGTGGCCTCGGCCTGGGACTCGGCGATGATGCCGATATCGGTAGCCAGTGCAGCGGGGTCCGCGTCCAGTGGCTGATTGCGCAGCTTCCAGGTCGCAGCAATGATGTCTTTCTGCAGCGTCACCAGTGCACTGCTTTCGCCGCCGCCCTGCCCGCCACCTCCGCCACCGCCGCCCTGCTGCCCGCCGGCACGACGGAATTCCTGATCGGTGGGCACCACCTGCAGGAAGTAGATGTCGGACACGATCTCGGCCGGCCCGGTCAGGCCATTGTTGTCGGCCAGCGTGAGGTAATAGCTGACGAAATCGCCCGGCGCCACGCCAAGGTCTTCCAGGTAGATCATTTCGGCGCCGGAGATGCTGCGGGTCTGCTGTTCGGGCAGGAAGTCCACAGCCACCTCGTCGGTGCCGACGACGTTGTAATGCAGGTTGAAACGGCTGAGTCCGTAGTCGTCACTGGCGTCGACTTCCAGCACCACTTCCTCCAAGGGCATTACGTCCTGATCGCGGCCCGGGCTCTTGAGCACCAGCTCGGGCGGCTCGTCGGGAATTGCGCGAATGAAGTAATCCAGCGGGTCGAGGCTTTCCAGGTCTTCGAAGTCGCGGGCGACAATGTGATAGACCCCGTCCTGTGCCACGGTGAAGCTGGCCTTGCCAGTGCTGCCGTCAATGCTCAGCGGAATACTCTGGTAGCCCGAGCCTTCCTGAAATTCGATACTCGCCGTCTCGACATTCTTGTTGAAGGTGACCTGCAGTTCCACTTGCGTGCCCTCGGGCACCAGCATGTCGCCGGCATCCGTCTCGACGTTGTTCTCGATACCGGTGTACTCGGGATAGCTATAGGCCACATCGATCTGCTCCACACGCGGCAGGTCATAGACCGTGATGCGGAACTGTTCGGAGCGCTGCTCGCCGTTCTGTTCGAAATTGACGTAGTAGACCAGATCCTCCTGCACGGAGGGCAGGAAGTAACTGTAGCTGGCGCTGTCACTGCCGCTGGCGTCCTGGAGCATTGCCAGGTCCTGCCAGTTCACGTTGTCGCTCTGGATGCGCAGCTGAATCTCGCTGGGCATGGCGTTGGTCACGCGCGCCACGATGGTGGCCGCCTCGCCGCGCTGCATGGCGATGTCGCCCGGTTCCAGCGTGATCTCGATCGCACGGGGCACTTCGATCACGACGGCAGGCGCTTCAGGGTCCGAGCTGAACGGCCAGAACAGACGACTGGCCGCCGAGAGCATGACTTCCGAGAGCATGAGGGCCACGACGGCCACGCCCAGGGTGGCGGCGGCACCGCCAAGGGACACCCAGGACACTTTCGACTCGGCCACGCGGTCAACCCGTGCCTGCTGCTCCTGCACGTGCAATTCAGCATCGGCCCACAACTGGCGGACGAATTGCTGCGAGACGCCACTGCGGCTGGCAGACTGCTCGTCCGAGGTGAATTCAAGGGAAGTCAGGAGGCGTTGTTCGAGGTCGGGGATGCGGTCTTCCACGAAATGGGCAAGGGTCTGATCATCGCTCTGCAGACGGCGCAGTCGGCCGGAGGTAAACCAGATGGCCCCGCCGATACCCGCGAGCAGCAGCACGAACAGCAGAACGGCGACGGCACGTCCCGGATCCAGCAGCGCTTCGATACCACTGAGCAGCAGCGCCCAGGCCGTGACGGCAATGACTGCCAGACTGACATGATGCAGGGCGTAAAGCCGGTTGCGGCGGCGACGGATATTGCTGAGGGTCTGGCGCAGGTTTTCGAGTGTGGGAGATGCCATGTCGGTTCTTCTTGTCTCTGCAAAAACGTGATTGTCGCTACCGTAACAAGTCCTTGCCGCATTTCTGGAAATGCGCCCGTAATGCCTGCTCCAAACATGCCGGGGTGGCCCAACTATCCCACTAACCGCGCAGCGAAAGCAAGCAACGGCGAGCCTGAAGGGGAGACCGAATTGCCCCGGCCAGTCTTTCCCCTTCGCTCAGATATTTGTGACCAGCGCCTGCAGCCGATGCTTGAGGACTTTGCCCGAAGGCGCGGTCGGCAGCGCCATGAAGACGATCCGTGACGGCCGCTTGTAAGGCGCCAGATCCGCCTTGATGAACGCCTGCAGAGAAGCGGCGTCCAGTGTGCTGCCCGCCACCGTCTGCACGCAGGCCACCACCAGCTCGTTGCCCTCGGCGCGCTCGCCGATCACTGCACAGAGTACGACGTCCGGATGCCGCGCGATCACTGCCTCGACTTCGGGCGGATACACATTGAATCCGGAATGAATGATCAGCTCCTTGCTGCGCCCGGCAATATGCACGTTGCCAGCCTCATCCAGGCGCACCAGATCGCCCGTGTTCAGGAAGCCCTCCGCATCGATCACTGCCGCCGTGGCCTCGGGGTTGCGGTAATAGCCGCGCATGACGCCTGGTCCGCGCACATGCAGTTCCCCCACCTCGCCCGGGGCCACTTCGCGCCCCTGCGGGTCGCACAGCCGTATCTGCAGCCCCGGCAGAGGCCTGCCCACGCTGCAATTGTCCAGACGTTCGTTCCAGCGCACCTGGCAGATGGTGGGGCCGCTCTCGGTCATGCCATAGGCGTTGAGCAGGCTGATGCCGAACAGGGCTTCGGTATCCTGCTTGATGGTGGGGTCGAGCGGCGCACCGCCGGAATAGAGGAAGCGCACGCGGGGCATGTCCGCCGGGCCGATGCCCTGCGCACGCGTGTATTCCAGAAGCCGGGCATACATGGTGGGCACGCCCAGCAGGCCGGTGATGTGTTGCTCACGCAGCGTGCGCAGCACCACGGCTGGTTCGAAACGGTCAGCCAGCACCAGTGCCGCGCCACGGTACAGCGCCGCAAGGAACACGGCGGCCAGACCGAAGATGTGCGACAGGGGCAGCACGCAGTAAATGCGATCCTGCGCCGTCATGCCGCGCAGGACGCCGGTGATGGCGGCGACGTAGAGAATGTTGCGGTGAGTCAGCATGACGCCCTTCGGGTCGCCCGTGGTGCCCGTGGTGTAGATCATCACGCAGACGCGCTCCTGCACGGGGCGCTCGAACTCGGCAAGGGGAGGTGCGGGGGTATCGGGCTTGAGCACCCCCAGCCGGGCGCCATCAAGCAGCTCTTCGGCAGACGGCAACTCGCCGTGCAGCGCCTGCCAGTGCGCGACGGCGGCGGGGGAGTCGAGCAGACACACGGTGAGCCTTGGCTGGCAATGCTGCTGGATGCGGCGAATCTCCGCGCCCGCCAGCCGGGCATTGACCACCACACTGACGGCGCCCAGTTCGCTCAGGGCCAGAATGGCGACGAGCAACGCCACACAGTTCTCATTGATCAGCAGCACGCGATCGCCCGCGCCAACGCCCTGTTCACGATAGAACGCCTGCGCAGCGTTCACCCGCTGTTCCAGCTGCGCGAAACTGCAGGACTGGCCCAGATGGTCGCTGGCCGCCAGTGCGTCCGGACGCTCCAGCGCCCACTTGTGCAGCGGCGAACTGATGCGCTCCGGCAGGCCCTGCAGCAGTTGGTCCATTGATTGACCGAGCAAGATGACATCGCTAGATTGCATACTTTTCCTGCGCGATAGAACCGATCATGAAAGCATTGCTGTTGTCTGCGTATGACGCGGAGAGTCACCGCGTCTGGCGGGAGAATCTGTACGCGATGCTGCCGCAGATTGAATGGACCACGTTGACACTGCCACCGCGCTATTTTCCCTGGCGGGTGCGGGGCAACAGCCTGACCTGGGCATTTAACCATCGGCCTGAGCTGACTGACAACCACGACTTCCTGCTCTGCACATCCATGACCGATCTGTCCGCGCTGCGGGGTTTCGTGCCCGCGCTGGCGCGTCTTCCGACCATTGTCTACTGTCACGAGAACCAGTTCGCCTACCCGGAAAACCCCGACCCGCAGGCCGCCCGCACCAATCCGGTGGAGCCGCAGATGCTCAGCCTCTATACCGCGTTGTGCGCAGACCGGCTGGTATTCAACAGCGACTGGAACCGGCGCAGCTTTCTGGAAGGCGCAGGCGCTCTGCTGCGCAAACTGCCTGATCATGTGCCCGACGGCCTGGTGGGGCGTCTTGCCAGAGCAGAAGTGCTGCCTGTCCCTCTGGCTCCGTCGCTGTTTCAGCCACGCCGCCAGCAGGCAGAACCCGACGTGCTGACCATCGTCTGGAATCATCGCTGGGAATACGACAAGGGTCCCGAGCTGCTGCTGGCCATCGTCGACGAACTGCTGGCCAGAGGGCTGCGCTTCCGCCTGCACCTGCTGGGCCAGCGCTTCCGACAGGCGCCCGCGCAGTTCACAGCGCTGCAGTCGAGGCTGGCCCAATGGTATGCGTCCAGTGGCATCTCGCCGGGCATGAGCGGATACATCGACAGCAGAGAGGACTACCGGGGCGTGCTGGCCAGCAGCGATGTGGTGCTGAGCACGGCCCTGCACGACTTCCAGGGCCTTGCCGTGCTGGAGGCCAGCGCGCTGGGCTGTGCGGCCCTTGCGCCTGAGCGGCTGGTCTATCCAGAGTATCTCAGCGCACAGAGTCTGTATGCCGGCACGGGCACACTGGGCGACCAGGCAGCCAGTGCAGCCAACTGTCTTTGCGAGTGGTCCGGACGCAAGCGCGCAGGACTGCCACTGCCCCAGGCCGCGCTGGACGCCTTCCATCCGCAGACGCTGCGCGCCGGATACGAGGCGCTCATTCACTCGCTGTTAAGCCAGCCGGCGGCATGATGGCGATACCTGAAGCGGGGAGAAAAGCCTTGTACGGCCCATTGCTTCGACGCTAAAGTTCGGCACAAGTCTGGATCGGCCTGGTGTCCGGTCCACCCCCATTGAAGGAGCAGTCATGACGATCGTACGCAAGGGTTTGTTCGGTATTTCCACTCTCTCCGCCGCACTGGCGGCGGCGCTTCTGCAGGCCCAGACCGTGGCACCTGCCGATCCGGTTGCCCCTGCAGTGACAGAGCCAGCAACGGAACAGACAGAGCCCGAGGTCGTGGACGACTCCGCTGCATTTCAGGCCTGGCTCGTGGAATTCCGGGCCGAGGCGCTGACCCGCGGCATTCGTGCACAAACCCTGGATGCCATTATCCCCACCATCGAGCAGCAACGCCGAGTGATTCAGGCCGACCGCGCCCAGGCAGAGTTCGTCGAGACCTATGCCGATTATCTGGAGCGGGTAAGCCCGCGCCGCATCGAGATGGGCCAGACCCTGTTCGCGGAACAGGGCGCCATGCTGGAAGCCGCTGCCACACCCTACCGCGTGCAGCCGCGTTTCGTGGCCGCCGTGCTGGGCATGGAGAGCAACTACGGCACCTTCCCGATCACCGAACCTCTCTTCAATGTGGTCGCAACGCTGGCCTTCGACAGCCGGCGCGGCGAGCAATTCCGAAGCGAACTGTTTGCAGCGTTCGAGATTGTCGACAAGGGCTATGCCACGCCAGACATGATGAAGAGCTCCTGGGCAGGCGCGCTGGGTGCACCGCAGTTCATGCCGGGCAGCTATCTGCGCCTGGCGGTGGACCAGGACGGCGACGGCAGGCGGGACCTGTGGAACATGGGGCCGGACGTCATCGGCTCGGTAGCCAATTATCTGCAGTCCACGGGCTGGCAGGAGAACCAGACCTGGGGCCGTGTCGTCAGCCTGCCGCCCGGCGGCGAACAGTCACTGCCCGCGCCACAGAACGTGGGGCTGGACCCGGACGCGACGTGTCGTCGTTACACCACCATGGGTGCCTGGCGCGACTTGAGTGACTGGCAGGAGCTGGGGGTGCGCAAGGCCGATGGGTCGGACTTGCCGACCCGACCGCTGGCGGCGGCATTGATCATAGGGGATGAAGGGGACGACAAGGGCTATCTGGTGTATCGCAACTTCTGCTCGCTGCTGCGCTACAACCCGTCCTTCAAATATGCGCTGGGCGTCAGCCTGTTGTCCGACGCCATTGCCGGCATCGAAGACTGAGCCGCTCAGCCGCCGGAGCTGCCCTGCAGCTGCACGGGTTCCAGCACCGGGAAGGCGACGGTCTGGCCGATCTGGATCTGCCGGAAGTTGAGATTCGGATTGTACTGTCGCAGCAGCCACATCGGCACTGAGTACTTGCGGCGGGCCAGGTTGGCGATGTTGTCATTCATCGCCACCTTGTACTGATCCACGTTGCTGATTCGGTACTGGCGGAAGAACTCCTGCTGTTCCTGCAGATGAAACTGCCGCCGCTTCAGTTCGAACTCCGCCACTGGCACATTGGCAAAATCCATCACCAGACGATCGCCCATCACCACCGCCGAATTGGCGCGCAGGTTGTTGAGTTGCCGCAGTCGCGCGCTGCTCACGCCCAGCCACTCAGCGTAGTGGCTCAGGGTTTCCGATGCCTGAATCTCGATGCTCTGATTGGCAGCGACGCTGTAATCGGAAGGATCTGCCGCAAGATCCACTTCCGCCTGCTCGTTGCTGGCTTCCACACTGAGGGACTCGGCCGCGATGGCAGTGGCATCGGCGGCTGCCGGGGCTTCCTCCGGAGCGACTTCCAGCACTGGCAGAAGGTCATCGACAATGGTCAGGGGAGCCGGCGTTGGCGTTGGCGCCACGGCGACTGCCGGCAGCGGAGCGGCCACGGGCTCGCGCGGCGTCACGTAAACGACTGGTTCGGACACCGGGGCGTTGCTGCCAGGCATGCGCAGAGTCTGGCCCGGATAGATGCGGTCGGGATGATCGATGTTGTTGGTCTGCAGCAGGGCCAGTTCGGCCACGCCAAAGCGCCGGGCGATGGATGACAGGGTATCGCCGCGGCGCACGTCATAGGTGCTTGCGGCTGGCCTGGTGCTGCCGGCGGTGGACGCCGTGCCTGTTCCACTGGCCTGACCGGCGGCAGTGGCAGCGATCTGGGCGGACGTCTGACCTGTCGCGGCAGCGCTGTCCTGGGGCAGCAACAGGCGCTGCCCGACGCGGATGCGATGACTGTCCGCCAGCTGATTCAGAGACGTCAGTTGCGCCACCGATGTGCTGAAGCGCCTTGCGATGGCCGAGAGACTGTCGCCACTCTGGACGACATAGGCCAGATCCGGCGTCTGGATGGGGAAGCGCTGGTCTCCGGGAATGCGGCTCACCAGCTGGGCCAGCGGGGCATTCAGCGAATTGCGCTGCACCTTCACTACATAGCCCTTGGGGATCCGCTTGCTGCCGTCCCACACCACGGGGCGCAGAGCGGGGTTGTCAAACTTGAGGTGTTCCAGAGTAATGCCCAGCGCGTCCGCCAGGGTCTGGGCTTCCACATAGGCGTCCAGCTCGATCTCGTCATACTCCGGATGCGGGTCCAGCTGCAGCACCCCGAACAGCGCCTGCGCCTGGCGTTCGACATCAAGTACGGCCAGGAATTGCGGATAGAAGTTGCGGGACGCAAAGCCGAAGCTGGGCCCCTTGTACTTCATGATGATCTCTTCAATGCGGTTGGTGCCCGTCTCACGCACTGCGCGGCTCATGCCGCCGGTACCATGGTTGTAGGCCGTCAGGGCCAGGGGCCAGGTGCCCAGAATGCGGTAGTTGTACTCCAGCAGACTCATGGCGGCATAGGTGGCGGTGTACGGGTCCATGCGCTCGTCCACAATATGGTCGATGCGCATGAAGCGCTGCCCGGTGGTGCGCATGAACTGCCACATGCCGGCAGCTGCCACGCTGGAATAGGCGCCGGGGTGAAAGGACGATTCGACATGGGGCAGCGCCCCCAGTTCGATGGGCAGATTCTTGGCGCGCACGACGCTGTTGATGTGATCCCGGTAAGCCCCCGAGCGAATCAGCCCTTCCACGAAGCGGTCGGACTGGCCCAGCTGGAAGCGCACGTTGTTGGCGGCAGTGCTCAGCGTGTCGTTGCTGACATCGGCGGGCCAGAGATCAAGAACATCCTGTTCCAGTGCCGTCAGGCCCGTGCGCTTGCCCGTGCCCAAGGCCTTGAGGGCGTCCTCGATCCGCGTGCGCTGCCGCTCCAGCTCCGGGCGGTCGTATTCCACGCGCTGATAAATGATGGCCAGATTGTTGGCGTCGTGCAGAAAGCCGCTTTCGGTATCCACTTCTGTGTAGACGCGCGTCCAGAATCGGATGGCAGGTTCCAGTTCCGGCGGCCTGGGCAACAGGTCTGAATTCTGCGCAGACGCCACGCCAGTGACGCAGAGCAGACAGAGCAGCGCGAAAACACGCAGAGTGGAGGGAACGAACGGCATATCGAGTTTCTCTTGGACGCTGGCTTTGTGGACCGTTGTTCGGGAGATAAATTCCGTCAGGCCGGGGCCAATACTACAAGAGGAGTTCTGATTGTCCAAGCGCATAAATCGCCCGCCATGACACCCGTCAGAGCCTCCCCTGCCACGGTTTCCCCGCCCTCGGCAATTGCACTATACTGCGCGCCCGATGTCCCGGTAGCCATGACGATGACTGAGAACAAGAAACTGGCAGAAGCCAGCCTGGAGAGCCTCTACCGCATCTTCACCGTGCCCGAGGCGCCTGACTCGACGCTGGGCCTGATCGACCAGTCCATCTCCCGGAATCTGGCCGGTTTCCTGCAGGATCACATCGTGGCCTCCGAGCGCGACCTGCGACTGATCGAAAAGGATTTTGCCAACCCCCGCATCCCTGAAGCCCCGACCTTCGTGTCGGACCAGATCGACTTTCTGCTGGACAAGGTCGTGGCGCAATCGGTGCACATCTCCGCGCCGAGCTTCGTCGGCCACATGGCCTCTGCCCTGCCCTATTTCATGCTGCCGCTGTCTCGCATCATGACCGCGCTGAACCAGAATCTGGTGAAGGTCGAGACCTCCAAGGCCTTCACCCCGCTGGAGCGTCAGGTGATTGGCATGATTCACCACCTGATCTACGCGCAGGACGACGCCTTCTACGAACACTGGATGCATGATCGCAACCACGCCATCGGCAGCTTCTGCTCCGGCGGCACCATCGCGAATCTGACCGCCCTGTGGGCTGCGCGCAATGCCATCTTTGCTCCTTCCGCGGGCTTCGCGGGACTGGCGCAGGAAGGGCTGGCCGCCGGGCTGCTGCACTTCGGGTACAAGGGCCTTGCCATCGTGGTGTCGGAACGCGGTCACTACTCGCTGGGCAAGGCGGCAGACATCCTGGGCATCGGCCGCCGCAATCTGGTGGCCGTGGAGACGGATGCTCACAACAAGGTGCGGCCCGATGCGCTGGCGCGGCGCTGCGATGAGCTGACCCGCGAGGGCGTCCGTGTCATGGCGATCGTGGGCGTGGCAGGCTCGTCGGAAACCGGCTCCGTGGACCCGCTCAATGCACTGGCAGACATCGCGCAGGAACGCGGAATCCATTTCCACGTGGACTCGGCCTGGGGCGGCCCGACGCTGTTCTCGCGGACGCACCGTCCACTGCTGGCGGGCATCGAGCGCGCCGACTCCGTGACGCTGGACGCCCACAAGCAGCTCTACGTGCCGATGGGCGCCGGGCTGTGCGTATTCCGCCGGCCCGAAACCCTGTCGGCCGTGGAGCATCACGCGGAATACATCATCCGCAAGGGCTCAAAAGATCTGGGCAGCCACAGCGTGGAAGGTTCGCGCCCAGGCATGGCGGTGCTGGTGCATGCCGGGCTGCACATCATTGCGCGTGGGGGCTATGAACTGCTGATCGACCAGGGCATCGCCAAGGCGAAGGCCTTCGCTGACATGATCCGGCAAACCGAGGATTTCGAGCTGATCTCAGAGCCGGAGCTGAACATCCTGACCTACCGCTATGTGCCGGAGGAGGCGCGCGCCTTGCTGCAGAGCGATGACGCCCAGGTGCGCCTGGAAACCAACGCCCTGCTCAATGCGCTCACACGCAGTATTCAGAAAACCCAGCGCGGGCACGGCAAGTCGTTCGTATCGCGTACGCAACTGACGCCAGCGCGCTACGAGCGTACGCCCGTAGTGGTGTTCCGGGTGGTACTGGCGAATCCGCTGACGACGATGGAGATTCTGGCGGGCATTCTGGAGGAGCAGCGCGGGCTGGTCAGCCGCGCGCCGGTCCTGCAACACATTCAGAAACTGCGGGAAATGGCGGTGAGTCAGGCCGCAGGCGCAGCCTGAGGACTCTCAGGGCCTGTCGTCGACAGAGCCTTCCTGCACCGGCGGCATCAGGTCTTCCTTGCTGACCTTGAAGTAGATCAGCAAGTTCGAGGCGATGTACACAGAGGAATAGGTGCCGATGACGATGCCCAGCGTCAGGGCCGTGGCGAAGCCCTGAATGGTTTCACCGCCGGCCACAAGCATGGCGACAACAACCAGCAGCGTCGTCAATGCCGTGATGATGGTGCGGCTGAGCGTCTGATTCAGTGACAGGTTGATCAGCTCGTAAGTGGAGCCCTTGCGCATGATGCGAAAGTTCTCGCGAATGCGGTCGAACACCACGATGGTGTCGTTGATCGAGTAGCCGATGATGGCCAGCACGGCGGCCAGCACGGTCAGATCGAACGGAATGCGGAACACTGAGAATATCCCCAGCGTGATGATGACGTCGTGGAACAGTGCCACCACCGCTGCGACGGCGAACTTGGTCTGGAAGCGGATGGCCACGTAGATCATTACGATGCCCAGTGCCACCAGCAGGCCCAGCCCGCCACTTTCTGCCAGTTCCTCGCCGACACGCGGGCCGACGAATTCCAGCCGGTTGATCTCCGGCTCCATGCCACTGGCCTCGGCCAGCACCGCGAGGATGCTCTCGCCGAGCGTCACCAGCTGATTGGCCATCTCGACTTCACTGATGCTTTCATCCACAGGCAGCCGGATCAGCACATCCTGATCGGAACCGAAGGCCACTACCTGCGCCGCCGGGTAGCCGTTGTTGCGCAGCGCCGCAGAGACCTGCTCAACGACGATGGGTTCAGGGTAACCAACTTCCACCAGGGTGCCGCTGGTGAAGTCGAGGCCGAACTCCAGCGAATTGATTGCCAATGATCCGATTGAAATCACGATGCAGAGGAGTGAGACGATGCCGAACGGCTTCGCCAGACTCATGAAATCGTATTCTCTGCTGAACAAGCCCATATCCTGACTCCGAAATTTGCTGTAGACCGCTGAGGGGCGAATGCCGCCCCGCTCAGCCGTAAGGTCCGATGGACAGCGTCTTCACCTGACGCCCTCCGTAAATGAGATTGACCACCGCGCGCGTCACCACAATGGCGGTGTACATGGAGGTCAGAATGCCGATCATCAACGTCACGGCAAAGCCCTTCACAGGCCCTGTGCCGATGGAGAACAGCACGATGCCGACCAGCAGTGTGGTGATGTTGGCGTCGATGATGGTGCCGAAGGCGCGGTCAAAGCCGGCAGCGATTGCCGCCTGAGGCGAGAGCCCCGAAGCCAGCTCCTCCCGTATGCGCGTGAAGATCAGTACGTTGGCATCCACCGCCATGCCGACGATCAGCACGATGCCGAAGATGCCCGGCAGCGTCAGTGTGGCGGATATGATGGACATGATGGCAATCAGCAGCAGCACGTTCACACCCAGTGCGATGTTCGCCGCAATGCCGAAGATGCGGTAGTACCAGATCATGAACACCAGCACGAGCCCGAAGCCCAGATAGACAGCCTGCGTGCCCTGGCGGATGTTCTCGGCACCAAGGCTGGGGCCAAGCGTGCGCTCTTCCACGAAGTACATTGGCGCCGCCAGTGCTCCGGAACGGATCAGCAGAGACAGCTCATTCGCTTCCGTCGTCGTCAATCCGGTGATGACAAATTCGCGGCCAAGGGCAGCCCGGATGGTGGCGTGGCTGATCAGGCGTTTTTCTTCATAGGTTTCCTGCTGTGTGATCATTTCGCCATTCTCACCCTGCACGAGGACGGGGCGGGTCTTGGTTTCACTGAGCACGATGTCCATCAGACGGTTGATATTGTCCCGCGTCACACGGCTGAACTGTTCGCCGCCCTGCGCATCGAGATTGATGGCAACCTGCGGCAGGCCCTGCTGATCGAGGGTGGAACGCACATTGCTGACCCGGTCGCCCTGCAGAATGACTTCATTGCTGACATCCACCAGCATGCCCTGGTACTCGTATGTCGTGTAGGACGAAGGGGGTGACCCCGGCGCGGCCTCCAGGTGGAAATTCAAGGTGGCGATGCGCTGCAGGATACGCTTGGCCTGGGCCGTGTCCTGCACGCCAGGAAGTTCGACAACGATACGGTTCGAGCCCTGCTGCTGCACAACAGGTTCGGAGACGCCGAGGGAGTCGACGCGATTGAGAATGGTGGTCTGGTTGGCAGCAATTGTGTCGCGCTGCATCTGCAGGATGTCGGCCTCGGTCAGGCTCATGTCCAGAAAGAAGTTGTCACCCTGTTCACGGTTGACGGTCTGCAGCTCCACGAAATTCTCGCGGATCAGAGCACGCGCGGCGGAGCGCGACTCTTCGTCATCAAAACGTGCGACGATCAGATTGGGCTCTTCCAGTTCCAGCGCGCGGGAACGGATGCGCTCGCCGCGCAGCAACTGCCGGATGGTGCTGACGGTATTGTCCATGCGCCGCTCGAGCGCCGCGTCCATGTCCACCTCCATGAGGAAGTGGACGCCACCCTGCAGATCGAGACCAAGGCTCATCTTGCCGGCATTGATGGCCTGCAGCCAGCCTGGGGTAGTCGGCGCCAGATTCAGCGCAGTGAAATAACCGCCGCCGACGGCCAGCTCAATGACTGACTTGCCGCGCAGCTGATCTTCCAGATTGGCAAACCGGATGATGCCGGAGCGCCCGTCGATGGTTTCGCCGAAGAATTCGATGCCTTCCGCGCGCAACGCATCGGTGGCAGTAGCCATCACGAACTCGTCGATGGGATCGCTTTCGTGGGTGATTTGCACAGCTGGGTCGTCAGGGTAGAGATTCGGCGCGGAATAAATGGCGCCCAACAGAACGACGAACAGGATCAGGAGGTTCTTCCAGAGGGGAAACTTGTTCTGCATGACAGGTGCACTCACTGACGCTGCCGACCAGGCCGACAGCGGGGTTCAATTACTGAATGGACTTGAGAGTGCCTTTGGGCAGTGCCGCCGCGATGGACGCCTTCTGCATGCACAGCTCTACGCCTTCGGCCACTTGCAGGGTCACATAGTCGTCAGTGACCTTGGTGACCCTGCCCAGCAGCCCGCCACTCGTCAGCACTTCGTCACCCTTGGCAAGACTGGAGACCAGTTCCCGATGCTCTTTTGCTCGTTTGGACTGTGGACGCCACAGAATGAAATAGAACAGCACAAACATGCCGCCGATGAAGATCAGGTTGAAAACGGGGCTTGGGCCAGCAGGAACAGCGTCCTGAGCGTAGGCGGCGCTGATGAAAAAATTCATGGTGTCTATCTCTCTTCAGTGGTGATGTGCATGTGCTGCTCCTGCGGCGGCCCGGAAATGTTCCTCCGCGCGCAGGCTTTCAGAGGGTGTTGTATCAGGGCGTCTCCGGCTCGGCAGGCGCTTGCCGCGCGTAGAACGCCGCGACGAAGGCCGCCAATCTACCCTGTTCCATAGCATCACGCAAACCTTGCATCAGATTTTGGTAGAAGCGCAGGTTGTGGATTGTATTGAGCTGCGCACCCAGCATTTCCTTGCACTTGTCGAGGTGGTGCAGGTAGGCAAGACTGAAATTGCGGCACGTGTAGCAGTCGCATTCCCGGTCCAGAGGGCCGGTATCGTCCTTGTAGCGGGCATTGCGCAGGCGCACCAGTCCGGTACTGGTGAACAGGTGGGCATTGCGGGCGTTGCGGGTGGGCATTACGCAGTCGAACATGTCCACGCCGCGCAGCACGGCCTGGATGATGTCGTCAGGCGTGCCGACTCCCATCAGGTAGCGCGGCTTGTTCGCGGGCATGCGGTGGGCAATCAGGTCGAGCACCTTGATCATTTCTTCCTTGGGCTCGCCGACAGACAATCCGCCTATCGCATAGCCGTCGAAATCCATGGCGGTCAACGCTGCAAGGGACTGTTCGCGCAGGGCCGGGTACATGCCACCCTGCACGATCCCGAAGAGCGCGGACGGGTGATCTCCATGAGCCTGCTTGCAGCGCAGCGCCCAGCGCAGCGACAGATTCATGGACGTTTCGGCGTCCTTCTCACTGACCGGATATGGGGTGCATTCATCGAAGACCATGATGATGTCGGAGCCCAGCTCCTGCTGCACCTTGATGGCGGATTCGGGCCCGAGAAATACTTGCGCACCATCAACGGGCGAGCGGAACTTCACGCCTTCCTCTGTGATCTTGCGCATGTCACCCAGGCTGAATACCTGAAACCCACCGGAGTCGGTCAGAATGGGCTTGTCCCAGCCGATGAAGCCATGCAGGCCGCCATGCTTGCGCACAATCTCGGTGCCTGGGCGCAGCATCAGGTGAAAGGTGTTGCCGAGCAGGATCTGCGCGCCGGTCTCTTCGACCTGGGCGGGGGTCATGCCCTTCACAGTGCCGTAGGTGCCCACCGGCATGAAAGCCGGGGTCTGCACGTCACCGCGGGGAAAGCGCAGGGTGCCGCGCCGGGCCAGTCCATCAGTAGTCTTCAATTCAAACTGCATAGATCCTCGTTGTTGTCGCAGAACACTGCGATCAATGCTCCCGCGTCGCGTGAAACTCGATGTCTGGCCAGCGCTCTTCCATCAGCGCCAGGTTCACGCGCGACGGCGCCAGATAGGTCAGGTGCTCACCCCCATCCACGGCAATATTGTCGAATGCCTTCTTGCGGAATTCTTCCAGTTTCGCCCGGTCCTTGCTGCGGACCCAGCGGGCGCTGTGCACGCTGACGCCTTCATAGATGCAGTCCACCTTGTATTCATCCTGCAGCCTGAAAGCAACCACTTCGAACTGCAGAGCACCGACGGCTCCCACGATGAGGTCATTGTTCTTCAGCGGCATGAACACCTGCACGGAGCCCTCTTCCGCAAGCTGGCGAAGCCCTTTCTGCAACTGCTTCATCTTCAGCGGGTCCTTGAGCCGGATGCGCTTGAACAGCTCCGGGGCAAAGTGCGGAATGCCGGTGAACTGCAGCTGCTCTCCTTCTGTGAAGGCATCGCCGATCTGGATGGTGCCGTGATTGTGAAACCCGAGAATGTCGCCGGACACCGCCTCTTCGGCCTGCTCGCGCTCGCCGGCCAGAAAGGTGACAGCGTCACTTACCCGCACTTCCTTGCCCAGACGGGTATGCAGCACTTTCATGCCCCGGGTATAGGCGCCGGAGCAGACACGCAGAAAGGCCACACGGTCGCGATGATTTGGGTCCATATTCGCTTGAATCTTGAAGACGAAGGCACTGAATTTCTCCTCATCAGGAGCCACCATGCGCGTCTGCGTGGCACGCGGCAGCGGCGATGGCGCCCACTCCACGAACTGGTCCAGCATCTCGCGTACGCCAAAGGTCCCCAGCGCGGTGCCGAAGTACACCGGTGTCATGCGGCCAGCGAGATACTCATTCAAATCAAACACATTGCTGGCACCACGCACCAGATCTATCTCGGCCTGCACATCGTCAGCATAGGGACCCAGCAGCTTGCGGGCCTCGGGACTGTTCAGACCTTGAATGCGGATGTCATCCGGCAGGCGGTCCCCTTGCCCCTGCTGATAAACATGCACGGTATCGGTGTACAGGTTGTAGACACCCTTGAACTCCTTGCCCATGCCGAGC
>CAYWMC010000012.1:0-19552 GCA_964459345.1 uncultured Klebsiella sp.
ACGGGGTGCCGCTTTGATGGGGGTTTTTCGAGCCCCTTTGTATGGTTTCCGGGGGTTTCGGAATACTTACCCCACGGCGGCTGACCCTGGAACAGAGTGCTTTCGCGGGCAAGCCCGCTCCCACAGTATCAGGCCAGTGCCGTCTCGAAGATGGCCAGCAGTCGGCCCCACGCGCGTTCCGCCTGCGCTTCGTTGTAGACCGCCGAGTCCGGAACGCACCAGCCGTGCATCGCGCCCTCGTACACTTCGATCTCTGCTTCCACGCCCGCCGCATCGAACGCCGCGCGCAGCACGTTCTTCGACTCCGGATCGCGTTCGTCGTCGTTGGCTGCCACGGCAATCAGCATGTGGGAATCCATGTTGGGGATGCCCAGATGCGGGCTGTCCGGGTTGGCCGTGTTCAGGCCGCCGCCGTGGAAGGAACCGCCGGCGCCAATACGCTCCGGGAAATTCGCTGCGGTGCGCATGACGATCGGGCCGCCCATGCAGTAGCCGGTAGTGCCGATCTTGCGGCTGGTGTCCACGGAAGCCTGCTGGTCAACCCAGGCAATGAACGCACCGGCATCGGTCACGTGGGTCGTGGCATTGAGCTGACCAGCCATGGGACGCACGATCGCGGAGATGGCCGGGTCAGCAAAGCTCGCGCCTTCTCCAACCACTGGCGCCCTGGCGCTGCGATAGAACGGGTTCACCACGAGCACGGAATAGCCGGACTGCGCCAGGCGCTTGCCCATGGCACGGAAGGCGGGACGCAGGCCGAGGATGTCCGGCCAGATGATCACGGCAGCATGACGGCCGGCAGTGGGGTGCACGAAATAGCAGTCGGCGACGCCGTCCGGGGTGGTGATGTCAACATCCATCTCCATGACGTCCTGGGCATTGGCCACGGCCGGCAGCATCAGCGCCATGGCGGCACCGGCGCCGAGTTTGGCGAACTGGCGACGGTTCATCTTCGCGGCCAGCGCCAGATAGGCTTCGTTCTCTTCTACGGTATGGTTGTCGCACATTCTTGTTGTTCTCCTGTGAGGGGGTAGGTTGCGTGGCAGGCAGTGTAGGGGAAAGCGGGGGCGGAACGCACGTTGAAAATCAGGGATCTCAGCTGCCGAGTTCCAGTGTCTGCCGTACTTCGATGCAGCTGAGGCCGTCCACTTTCATCAGATAATAGGCACTGACCACCGGGCCGTGGTCGGGTGGCAGTTGTCCGGTCGAACGGTACATCTGCAGGACGTCGGCATCAAACCATGGCCGCGCGAGCGCAGGGTAGTGCTGGAAAAAACTGCTGAGGTAAACGCCAAACAGCACCACCATGATGGCACTGGCGGCCAGTTGCACTGACCGTGAGGGCAGCGACTTGTGCAGGCCTTCAGCGGCAAGCAGAACGAAGAAGGGCCAGGCGCCAAGAGAGCGCAGGGCGTGGGGAATGCCTTCCCAGGTCAGGGCTGCAGGGCTCAGGCCGGTGACGATGCCGAGCAGGCACAACAGGTGCAGCCTGCGGGTTGCGATGCTGGCTTCGCCGGGATTCCGGAGAGTGGTCACCACCAAGGCGGTTCCGATGAGCAGACCGCCGAAGCTCAGCCAGTCCAGCACGCCATGAGTCTGTATGGAATGACGCAGATTGGCATCGCCCGGCCCAAGCAGAAACGACAGGCTCAGATGCTGACTCATCTGCGTGACATACACCCACAGCAGCTCCAGAAAGCCTGCGTCTGCAAACGGGTTGCGGGGGTGGTTGGATGTGAGCGCCAGGATCTGCGCACGTGCAGCAAAGTCCGGATCCAGATAGGCCAGCACCACGGGAATGTTGCAAAGCGCAAACAGGCCGAGAATGGCCGCCCTTGCCGGCAGAGCGAGGGCCGGCAGAAACAGGACCAGCGCCAGAATCTGCAGACGCAGCGGCGGATAGGTATAGCTGGCCAGCGCAAACAGGGCGCCGGCGCTCAGCCAGGAAAACCACTGGGCTGCATCCGGGCGCTCGCTTCGCGTCCTTGCGTAGCTGAACACCAGTGCCCAGACCAGAAGCATCACGCCCAGCGGTGCATCCCAGGAGATACGGGAAAACTGGAAGGACCACGGCAGGCAGGCAGCCAAGGCGAGTGCCCACCAGGCGAAGGTGCGATCCTGCGTCAGCCTCTGCGCCAGCACACCGATGCCCAGGATTGTCAGGACGCTGACAAAGGCGATGAAGGAGCGAAAGCCTGCCACCTCGGTGCCGAAGACGGCTGTCCACACGGCACTGCCGGCGAGGAATGGCGTACTTTGAATGCTGGCCGCATCCACCGTGGAAAACAAGCCGCGCTTGCCGAACAGGTCGTAGCCCGTCTGCTGGTAGCACATGCTGTGGGCCGCCCCGGTGGCTTCGTCATAGAAGAAGCCGGGGGGCGCCGTGTCCAGCGCCACGAAGCGCGCAAGGCAGGCCAGTGCCGCAATGGCTGCCAGGACGAGATGCGTTGTGTTGCCATTTCTCACAGGCCCGCGGCTCCCAGTGTGTGTCGCGTGACTTCCCACACGGTGCCGGCTTCGTTGCTGACGAGGCACAGCTGGCCGGGTGTCTGGTCGGTCAGGAAGTAGGCCCGCTCGTCAGTGCTCATCGGGTAGCCCTGGCAGTAACCGTTCTCGAGTTGTCCGACGAGCCCCCAGCCGCGCAGCACCTGTATCTGCACAAGACCCTCTCCCGCCGCGAGGCACAGGGGTTGTTCTCCCACTGTTTCGGCTGTCCACTGGTAGGGCAGTCCCGTCGCGATGTTGCCCCGGCACTCTTCCAGAGTCGCAACGGGCCGCGCCCGGTTTTCCTGATTCAGAAACTCCGCAAACTGAGCATCCGACACCTCGTAAAGCAGGTGGGTGTGCTGCAGATGGCGAGCCGGCGCAAGGTTCTCGCGCACCCAGCGGTACTGCTCGAAATTGCGGAAGACGCCCGTCAGGTAGTTGAGCCGGATCAGGTTCTGCCCGGGCATGATGTGTGGCGGATTGAGGATGGCGTCGGGGTACTCGGACGAGGCCTGATGCAGGACGCTGGAGTAGTTCTGTCCCCAGTCGATGTTGGAGTCGGTCAGGACGAACCAGGCATTGTCCTTGTCGGCAACAAAGGCATTGGAAAACGACAGAATGTTCCCGCGATACGGCCACTGTTCAAGCAGTGCCACCACCAGGCACAGAGGAATCAGCAGCGACTGCCAGCGGCGCGGCGCGCTGCCTTGCAGTGCGAACACGCAAAGCAGGTACAGCATCGGCAGCCCCATCAGGATGTAGCGCAGCCCGACATGGGTTCGGAACACGAAATTGAAGTACAGGAAAAAGACCAGCCACTGCAACAGCACTATCCAGAGTACCCCGCGCCCGGCGAATTTGCTCTGGGTTGGCGTGTGCGGGCTGTCCGCCGTCTGCCTGCGCTGGAGCCGCCACTGCTGCGCAGCGGCAAAGCCAGCCACCAGCAGCAGCACCAGCAGGCCCACGGGTGTCTTCAGAAACCAGGTGACGGGAAAGTAGTACCACGCGCCGTCAGTGATGTACTGATCAAAGATAACCGTGTTCCACTGCATGTTGCGCTCGACGCTCAAGGTCTGGTCGAAGCTCTCCAGGAATGAGGCAGGCAGCAGAAAATACAGGTAAGGCCATTCTCTCTGCAGGGCTGTCATGACGCCGGAGTAGAGCGTCAGGTCTTTCAGAAAGAAACCAAACTCATGAAACTTGTAGGCAGCGCTGACGATGAACGACGCCACGGCCACCCCCAGCAGTGCGTATTTCAGGAAGCTCAGAATGAAGTGCTCGGCACCCCGGCGAGCGGCAACGCTCAGCAGGATCAGGCCGAGCACCGGAAAGAACAGGACGGTGCTCAGCTTGACGACGAAGCCGACCCCGATCACTGCTCCCAGAAGGCCCGCCTCGCGCAGACTGGGCTGTGTGTGGAAACGGATGCTCTGGTACAGGAAGCACAACGTGACGAGGGCGAAATAAATGTCCACCGTTGCCAGAGACCCATGGGTCATCAGGTTGGTATCAAGCGCCGTGAGCGTTGTGGCCAGCAGGCCGGCACGCGCGTCCATCAATGCCCGGCCGATGGCGAATACCACCGCGAGCAGCATGGCATACGCCACGACGGTCGGCAGCCGTGCAGCATGGGTGAGCGCCGCGTCCTCGGTACTGCCCTGCAGTCTGCTCAGATGACGCGCCCCCGCATTGAGCATGCTCACCGGAGTCGTGGCGATGAAATTGCTGTACTCACGTTCGAAATTGGTGTCCAGCAGCGCGCGCTCGCTCCACAGCAGATGCCAGTACTCGTCGTAGGTGGAATCCCAGTGGCGCGCGGCCCACTCCACGCGCAGCAGCGAGCTGGCGATGATCGCGGCGCACAACAGGGCGAACGCCACACTGCCGGCCCTAGTGGTCAGAGTCTTGGTCGTCATGCTGACTCCTGAAGTGTGCACGCAGGCGGGTGGCGTCGGGGCGGGCTATCCGGCGGCGGGGAACCCTGTTCACGTCGAAGGTGAAGAAGGCAATCAGGAGCTGCAGGCCGAGGAGAGTCGGCAGGGCCGCCAGCATGACGGTGCCGCTGGATTGCAGTGTCTGTGTGGCGATGCCCTGCAGCCAGGCATGGGTGCCGAAGGCCAGCCCGAACGCCAGGCTCGACAGGCCCAGGACCAGCTCTGCCGAGCCCAGGTTGAAGTCTCGCAGGAAGTAGGTGGCGGCGATGCGTCGTCCCGTATTGCGCAGATTCTTGGCAAAGAATTCCAGAAAGATGTGTCTGATCTCAAGATTGCTGCTCTCGTCGCCGTATACCGCGTGCATGGAGACATCGTGCACCACGGCATCCACCAGATAAAGCTGCAGAAGCATGTCTGATTCAAAGAAGAAGCGTTTTTCGATGCGATCGAAAGGCAGTTCGCAGGCGACGTCGGCACGCAGCGCGGTGAAGCCATTGGTCGGGTCCACCAGGCTCCAGTATCCGGAGGAGATCTTGGTCATGAAGCTCAGCAGCAGATTGCCGACCAGGCGGATGCGGGGCATGCTGCGGGCGTGTGCCAGGCGGTAGAAGCGATTGCCCTTCACGTAGTCTGCATCCTGGGAATGCAGCACCTGCAGAAATTCGGGGATCAGCGCCGGGTCCATCTGTCCATCACCATCCACCTTGACCAGAATGTCGGCACCCTGGGCCAGTGCAGCCCTGTAACCCACGAGGGTGGCGCCGCCGACGCCCAGATTCTGTTTGTTGAACAGCACCTGCACGCGCGGGTCCGTGACGGATTCCTGCACCAGTGCTCCGGAGTGCTCCGGGCAGGCATCATCGACCACGAAGATCATGTCCACTTCTGCACCCATGCCTGAGAGCACCGCCAGCAGCTGCCGCCGGACGCGGTAGCACGGGATGATCACGGCAACCTTGAGATCCTGATAGCTCATGACGACACCTCAATCATCCGTGATGACATGAACGTTGCCTTGCCGCCGGGCCTGCAACGCAGGGGTGTTGTAGCGGCCACTCTTCCAGTTGCGGTTGATCCGTAGAAGGTCCAGAAACATCTGCACCGACGCGGGCAGCATGGTAACAGAGCTGGCGTAGTCAGCCTGGCGCTGTGTGAATTCCACTGGCACCTGCTCGATGCTGAACTGATGGTGCAGGGCCACCGAAAGCAGTTCCACGTCGAAGGCAAAGCGTTCCAGCGTCAGCGCCTCGAACAGGGGGTGACAGGCCCTGGCGTTGAAACCTTTGAGGCCGGCCTGAGTGTCCTTGAAGTGAATGCCGGTCAGGATGGCCACCAGGCGGTTGAACACTGCACTGGCAAAATGGCGGCGGACAGGAATGCCGGTGTCTCGACGGCTCAGCGTGCGATCAACGATCACGATATCGGCGTGCCTGAGCGAGTTCACCATGCGCGTCAGGATGATCTCGAGTCCGTAGTAGAGATCGCAGTCAGTGAACACGATGATCTCGGGATCTCCGGCATAGGCGGCCTCTATCCCACGGCGCACGGCGTGGCCCTTGCCGCGGTTTCGCACAGCGCGCAGCAGCTGCCAGGAACGCTGCTCGGGTAGGCGGCTCTGGATGATTTCGGCGGAACGGTCGGTGGACCCGTCGTCCACGAAGAGAATCTGCAGTTCCCACTCAGGTGCCGCCGCCTGCCATTGTGCAAGGCGCTCCAGCGTGGCAGGCAGCCCCTGCTCGAAGTTGTAGACGGGTATCACCAATGCCAGGCGCCTGCGCATTCTCATGGCTGCACCCCGAGGGCCTGGCGGACGGCCACACAGCTCTGGCCGAGCGTTTCCATCTGATGGTAGGCCCGTGCCACATGAAAGTAGTGGTCCGGAAACTCCCCTGTTGCGCGGATCTGGTCCACGATGTCGGCATCGAACCACCAGCGGGAAATGCCGGGAAACAGCGCGAAATAACTATAGAGATACCAGAGGAATAGTCCGGCCATGCAGGCACACCCCAGCAATTGCGCTGTCCTTGCTTGCAGCAGCTGGTGCAGCCCCCAGGCA
Source organism: uncultured Klebsiella sp. (assembly GCA_964459345.1). Lineage (GTDB taxonomy): Bacteria > Pseudomonadota > Gammaproteobacteria > Pseudomonadales > Pseudohongiellaceae > UBA5078. The sequence continues at coordinate 6,478 of CAYWMC010000012.1, forward strand.
CTCAGCAGCGCGAAGAACGGCCAGGCGCCAATGGCGCGCAGCGCGTGCGGGATGCTGTCCCAGGTCAGGGCAGACGGGCTGAGCCCTGTCAGTATGCCGATGACACATACAGCGAACAGAGACAGATGCCTGGGATCCATCACGCGGAGCTTGGGCAGGTTGGACAGAAGCAGCGCCAGGCCGATCAGCAACCCGCCGAAACTCAGCCAGTCCAGCGTGCCATGGGTCTGGATGGAGTGGCGAAGATTGAAGTCGCCGGGAGCGAGCAGGAAGGTCAGCGAGAAGTGCTCTCCCATTTGCGACACATAGGCCATCAGCAGGCCGAAGACGCTGGCGCCTGCGAACGGGTTGCGGGAGTCATCGGAGGTGAGGGCCAGCAACTGGGCGCGGCTTGCAAACGCCGGATCCTGGTAGGCCAGCAGCGTGTTGATGTTGCCAAGCACGAAAATGGCAAGAATGACGAGTCGCGGCCGCCAGGGCAGCAGCGGCATCAGCACCACCAGGCCCAGGGCCTGCAGGCGCAAGGGGGAGTAGGTGTAGCTGGCCAGCGTCAACAGCACACCGGCGCCAATCCAGGCTGCCCATGCCGCGTACTCTGTCGGCCCGGACGAGCGCTTGAGGTAGGCGAGCACCATCCCCCACAGCAGAAGCGTGACGCCCACCGGCGCGTCCCAGGAGATGCGCGAAAACTGAAAGGCCCAGGGAAGGCAGGCGGCTACGGCCGCCGCCCAGAGGGCATAGGTGCGATCCTCTGTCAGCAGGCGTGCGAGCATGTAGATCGCGAGTACCGCCAGGACGCCGACAAATGCCACGAAGGAGCGAAAACCTGCGACGTCGGTGCCGAACACCGAGGTCCACAAGGCGCCCCCGACAATGAAGGGGGCGCTTTGAATGCCGCCGAAATCCACCTGTGAGAACGCGCCGCGCTGACCGAACAGGTCATATCCTGTCTGCTGATAGCACATGCTGTGCGCGGCGCCAGTGGCCTCGTCATAGAAGAAGCCGGGCGGCGATATCTCCAGACCCACGAAGCGCACGACGCAGGCAAGCAGAATGATTGTCGTAAGGACAGTACTGACACTGATCTTGAAAGGCACTGCGGATTCCCGGCGAATAGGCGTGATGCTATTCTCGCCTCATGAACCGTAGTCTCACAAGCTTGATACGTTTTGTCATGGATGAGTGCCTGCCGCCCGTGCTGCGGGACAACCGCTGGTTCATGTATCCATTTTTCATGATTGCCTATCGAAGCTGGGATGTGCGCCGCGCCATGGACTTCAAGCGCAATGTTGCGCACATGACGCAGGCCGATTATGCCCGGTATTACACGTCCATTCGCAGCATTTCCAGAGACAGGGACACCGATCTGAATGCGCAATGCATTGCCGCCATTGAAGCAGTGCTCTCGGGAATGACGCACGGGAAGGTCCTGGATGCCGGGTGCGGCAACGGCTTTCTGGCTCGCCTGTTGCAGCAACGCTACCCGATGCTGGAGATCGTCAGCATCGACATTGCACGGCCAGAGGTCGACTTGCCTGGCGCTTTTTGCTGTTCTGCGCTGGATGCACTGCCGTTTCAGGCGGCGGCATTCGACCTGGTCATCTGCAGCCACACGCTGGAGCACTGCCTGAATGCAGACGACGTGCTGGTGGAGTTGAAAAGAGTGTGTGCGAAGGAACTGATCCTCGTCGTGCCCAGGCAGCGGCCTTTTTACTACACCCTCGATGAGCACGTGCAGTTCTACTTTTATGAAGAGCAGCTGACGACGGCCGTGGGCATCAAGCGCTTCGAGTGCCGCAGACTTGGTGGCGACTGGTTTTACCGTGGCGTCCTTGAGTCGGCGCCACCGCTGTTGGCTCAGCCCCCATCCCTGTCCCTGAACCCCAGCAGATAAAGTATGCCGTCCAGCCCCAGCGTCGAGATGGCCTGGCGGGCCGACTGCTTGACCAGCGGTTTGGCACGAAACGCCACGCCCAGCCCGGCGATCGACAACATGGGCAGGTCGTTGGCGCCGTCGCCCACGGCGATGGTCTGCTCCAGACTGATGCCCTCGCGGGTGGCCAGCGCCCGCAACAGGTCGGCCTTGCGCTGACCATCCACGATGGGCAGTTGCACCTCGCCCGTCACCAGACCGTCCTTGACGGGCAGTGAATTGGCGTAGACATAGTCGATGCCCAGGCGTTTCTGCAGGCCCTCCGCGAAATAGGTGAACCCCCCGGAAAGAATGGCCGTCTTGTAGCCCAGGCGACGCAACTGGCTGATCAGCGTCTCTGCGCCTTCGGTCAGGCGCAGCGTCCCGGCAATCTGCGCCAGGGTGGACTCAGGCAGCCCTTTGAGCAGGGCCACGCGCTCGCGGAAGCTGGCCTGGAAATCCAGCTCGCCCCGCATGGCGCGTTCGGTGATCGCCGCCACCTGTTCGCCCACGCCGGCGGCCTTGGCCAGTTCGTCGATCACTTCGGCGTCGATCAGCGTGGAGTCCATGTCGAACACCACCAGGCGGCGGTTGCGCCGGAAGATGTTGTCCTGCTGGAACGCGATGTCCACATTCAGCTCCTGGGAAATCGCCAGAAACTCGGCCCGCAGCTGCTCCGGGTCCACGGGCTCGCCCCGCACCGAGAACTCGATGCAGCCTTTGCCCCTGTCGGCCGGCAGGCCCTCGGGGATGCGCCCGGAAAGACGGTCAATATGATCGATGTTCAGGCCATGGCGCGCCGTGATCGTGCTGACGCGGGCGATGTGTTCGGCCGTGATGCGCCGGGCCAGCAGCGTGACGATGTGGCGGGCCTTGCCCTGGCCGCTGACCCACTGCGCATATTCGTCGGCGGCGATGGGCGTGAACTTGACCTGCTGGTCCAGCTCCGAGGCGCGGAACAGCACATCCTTGAGCACGTCCGTCTTGTCCTCGCCGCCATTCATCTGCACCAGAATGCCGAAGGACAGCGTGTCGTGAATCACCGCCTGGCCAATGTCCAGGATGTGCACGTCGGCGCGGGAGAGGATGCCGGTAATGGCGGCGGTGAGGCCGGGGCGGTCGGGCCCGGTGATGTTGATCAGTACGATTTCCTGCACGCCTGCTAGCTCCTGGAGGGGGTCATGTCTGGAGGGCGCGTATTGTAGCCGCGCGACAGGGGCGGGCACCACTACCCGTCAGTGGGGACAACTCCGTGGGAGCGGGCCCGTTGGAACGGACCCCGTGGGAGCGGGCCTGCCCGCGAATGGAACTGACGCGTATCCCGGTGTGCAGTCAGCGCATCCAGGCCAGACCCAGGCGGACGCTCCAGAAGTCATGGCTGCGGCTGTTGTATTGCAGGGGGCGACGCACCGTCAGCGGGGTCCATGACAGGGCCGCGGACACCTGCCAGCGTGGCGATACGCGCAAGAGCGTGCCGGCCGACAGTGTCTGCACGGTGCCGCTGCTTTCAAGCTCGGACAAATCCAGCGAGTCGAACACCAGCGCTTCGATCTCCACATAGGGATTCAGGTGTGTGGATGCCAGTGCCACGAAGGGTTGCCAGAGACCGTTGCCGAGAGTGCGGGAGACCATCAACTCCACGCCCTCGTGGTCCAGGCGCAGCGTGTCGTCTGAAGGCGCGCGGCAGCCGTAAGGGTTCGCGGCCGTGCCGGGGGGCTGCGCCGCCACGCTGCGGCTGCAGGTGGTGTCGCCCGTGGCATCGCCGCGCACGGCAAACAGGCGTGCACCCACGCGCCAGGACTCGCCCTGCCAGAGCGAGCGTTCCAGCGCCAGACCCACCAGGTTCTCCGGCTGTCCGCCATTGATCTCCAGCGGCGGTGTCCAGGACAGTTCGGCCGTGATGGCAGCCGGCAGGCCCACGTGCAGACGCCCGCGACCGAATACGGGGGACTTGTTCATGTCCTCCAGCTTGAAGCCGCCAAAGCCGACGCGCTGGTCCTCGCGACTCAGATGCGGGATCGAGCCCAGCTCGGCCGAGAGGCGCCAGTCGCCCACCGCCATGGGGCCAGAGGGCCCGGCGCCCAGATTGAGTGTGGCCGCCACGGTATGGGCCATCGCCCAGCCTTCGGGGCTGTCGAACGCCTCGCGCTCGTAGTCGAACAGCACGTCCTGCGCTACGGCGCTCGTCCCTGCGGTGCCCAGCACCAGACCCAGCAGTCCTTGCATCAGAAAAGGCGTCTTCATGGTGTCCTTACCTCAGCACGTTGAGGATGTAGTTGGCCACGTCGGTGGCGCAGGTCGAGGCGCCCAGGTCCGCGCAGGCATTCGGATTGCCCTGGGGCATGGTGGTGTGAATCTTGGTGCGCAGGGTGGCGAAGGTGTTGAAGCTGCTGCTGGCCACGCTGGGCCCGAGCACGCCGCCCTCGCCGCTGGCGCCGTGGCAGCTGGCGCATTGCGCCGCGTATTGCGTCTGGCCTCTGGTGATGCTGGCCTGCTGGGGATTGGGGGTGGGCGCCGGGGTAGGTGCCGGTGTCGCGGTGGGCACGGGCGTCACACTGACGACTTGCAGATTGCCGAAGATGATCGGGTCGCCACTGACCAGTCCCATGTTCAGCTCATAAAGATCACTGCCCACCTGCACGCGCGGGATGTACAAGGTGTTGCCGTTGACGACGCGCGCCGCGCTGCTGTCCACCGTCGGGGGAGTGACGTAAACGGATGCGCTCTGCAGGGTGAACTGGATCGGACTCTGACTGCTCAGGCCCAGGGTCGCATTGACCACGCCAGTGCCTGGCACGTCGACGACGGGAAGTGACAGGACCCCGGTACTGCCATCGAAACTCGGGCCGGACTGGGCATGCAGGCCTGTAAAAGGGGTCAGCAACAGCATGGCGAGTGCCGCAAGTGGCCAAGTGAGCGCATTGCGCGGACATTTCAACATCGAGGTCTCCTGGGTACGGCGCGTGGCCGCAGTTGTCGGGTCAGGTATGGCACTTCTGGAACGCCATGCGTCCCATGGCCACAAAACGTGGCGCCCCGGGATTGGTTGTCTGCGATGGCGTCCCGTCAAAATCCAGTGCTGCTCAGAATGTCATCAGCCGCACCCCAGATGCAACAATTTGTGACGCGGGAAAGGGGGAAATGTGACAGTGTTCGCGGGCAGAGTTGCAAGCCCGCGAACAGCGCCGCCCCTGGCTGGCGGGATAGACAAGTTTCCGGAGAGTCACTATTCTTCGGAAGCCCCGCGCCACTCGGGCCGCTACCCCCAATGGCACCGTCGACACCCATTTACCTTGATGCAGAATGATCAGGCAACATTATGAAAATATTGATGATTTATCCGCAGATTGACGCTCCCCTCGGCACCAACCACGGCATCGCCTCCCTCGCGGGTGTGCTGCATGCCAACGGGCATGTGCTGGATCTGATGCATGTGTCCGAGAAATACCGGCCAGTGCCAAGCAGCGACGAGATCATCGCCTACATCCGCGAGACACAGCCCGGGCTGGTAGGCTTCTCGGTCATGTCCCAGCAATACGACTGGGTGGTGGAGCAGAGCAAGGCCATCCGTGCAGCCATGCCCGATCTGGTGCAGGTGATTGGCGGCGTGCATGTGACGATGGTGCCGGACGAAGTGCACAAGTCGCGGCTGTTCGATTACACCTGTGTGGGCGAAGGCGACTGGGCACTTCTGGAACTGATGAACGCGCTGGAGAAAGGCGAGCGCCCCCACACGCTGGCCAACTTCCGTTCCTGGATCGACGGTGTGCCCGTGGTCAACAAGGTGGCTCCGTTCCCCGATCTGGCCAAGCTGCCGCCCCTGGACTACAACGTGTTCGACATGAAGGCCGTCATGAAGGAAACCCGCGGCTGGATGGGCATCCTCACCTCCCGCGGCTGCCCCTACAAATGTACCTACTGTTTCAATATCGAGATCGTCGACCAGTACATCGAGGACGGCGCCGCCCGCAACGTGAAGGACTTCCTGCGCCACTTCCCCATCGACGTGATGATGGAAGATTTGAAGAAACTGGTGCGCGAGAACCCCGAGATCAACACCTTCATTTTCGACGACGACCTGTTCACGCTGAACACCCAGTACGTCATCGAATTCTGCGAGGCCTACAAGCGCCACAATGTGGGCATCCCCTTCGTGGTGAACGGCCACGTGAACTGCTTCGAGGAAGTGGCGGCCAAGGCCCTGAAGGACGCCGGCTGCATCATCGTCAAGTTCGGGCTGGAGAGCGGCTCGCCCCGCGTGCGCCGCGAGGTGCTGCACCGTTACATGAAGAACGAGCAGATTGAGCGCTCCTTCGAAGCCGCCCATGCCCACGACCTGCACAGCTCGGCCTTCGTCATGTTTGGCCTTCCCTATGAAGGGCGCGAAGAGATCATGGAAACGCTGCGGTTGTGCGCCAAGGTGAAGATGGGCCGCTTCCGCTGGGCGCTGTTCTTCCCCTTCAAGGGCACGGCAGGCTACGAGATCGCCAAGCCGCTCATCGACGAGTCCAAGATGGCGGGCAAGGGCAATTACTTTGATGGCTCCTGTCTGAACTTTGGCGAGGAGCACGACCTGTTCCTGGACAAACTGGCCAAGCTCTGCAACTGGTACGTGAATGCCGAGACCGACTGGGAGTGCGCGCCGATCTACCGCAATCTGGTGGACAAGGTGGAAGCCATGGACAAGGAGACCTGGCTGCGGGAGCGCGATGACCTGGTGGCCTATGACCGCGACCTGTCCGAGGAGCTGATGGCCCGCGACCTGATCCACTACACCATCCGCTACTCCAACGTGATGGGCGTGCGCTCGGACTACATCAAGGAAGAGCGTGCGCAGATGGCCGCCGGCAAGAAGAAGGAAGCTGTCGCCTACACGCTGGACCAGAGCTGAGCCGGCACAGGTCGCGCCGACAATCATGCTGCCTGCCCTGCAATCGGTGAAAAGCCTGGTGGTGCGCTGCCCCAACTGGGTCGGCGACATCGTCATGGCCACGCCCGTGTTCGAGTGTCTGCGGGCGAATTTCCCCGACGCCGTCATCACTGCCTGCATACGCCCGTATGCGCGGGGCATTCTGGAAGACAGCCCCTGGTTCGATCACATCGTGGACTGCCGCGACAAGGACCTCAAAGGCCTGCGGCAGCTGCGGGCCGATCTCGCGCCCTTGAAGCCCGACATGGGCCTGCTGCTGACCAACACCACCCACTCCTTTCTCAGTTTCAAATTTGCCGGTGTGCCGCATGTCTATGGCTACCGCCGCAATCTGCGCCGCTTCTTTCTGGCCGGCGGGCCCGAACCCCAGCGCGAGGGCAACAGGTACAAGCCCCTGCCGATGCAGGAATATTACCTGGAGCTGTGCCGCTATCTGAGCCTGGACGTGCCGGAGCAGCCTCGCAGCCGCTTGTACCTTTCCCCTCAGAACGAGGACGCCGGGCTGGCGCGTCTGCGGGAATGGGGAGTGATGGATGATGAGCTGGTGGTGGGCCTGAACCCTGGCGCCAGTTTCGGCTCGTCGAAATGCTGGCCGCCGGAATACTTCGCACGCCTGGCTGAGCTGCTGCAGAGCGCACTGGGCTGCAGGATCCTGCTGCTGGTCGGCCCGGGCGAGGAGGGCATCGCCGAGCGCATCGTGGCTGCCAGCACAGCCCGCATCATCAACACCGCTCCCCAGCGGGTGGATCTGGCGCAGCTCAAGCCGCTGATCAAGCGCTGTGATCTGCTCATCACCAACGACACCGGCCCGCGCCACTACGCGGTGGCCTTCGACGTGCCCCACATCGTGCTGATGGGGCCGACCAATGCGCGCTACACGGCCAGCAATCTGGAACACACCACGGTGCTGCAGCGCGACCTGCCCTGCGTGCCCTGCCACAAGAAGACCTGCCCGCTCGGGCACCATGCCTGCATGCGCGAGATCACGCCGGAAAGTGTGATGGAGCAGGTGCTGCGAACCTTCGCGGGCAGGCCCGCTCCCACAAATCCGCCAGCTGCCACCTGATAGTCAGCTCACAACAAGAGGTGCATGAATGAGACCCGCCTATTACCAGGAACAATGGGAAGCGCTGAAGGTGCAGGCCACGCCGCATCCGGAGCAGTTGAAGTCACTGGCCCAGCGCATCGCGGCCACCTTTGTGGACCGTTACTTCTACAGTGACGAATACAACGAGCGCTACATCCGCCTGATCTGCGAGATGGCCACGTATTTCGAGGACCCGAACCTCAACCAGATCGCCGCCCGCACCCTGTTCGGCGTCATCGTCGAGCGCCTGTGCGACGACTTCGAGGACTTGCAGACCGAGACGTACAACCGCCTGATCTGCCAGGTGGCCGGCTTCCTGCGCACGCTGCCTGGCGGTACGCGTCTGGATGCCCAGCTGCATGCGTTTCATCTGCAGACAGAAGAGCAGCTTTATCAGCGCATCGAGTCGATCCGTCTGAGTCCCGACATGCCGCTGCCCGACGGCTTGCGTCCAAAGAAGATACTGCTTCTATCCCGCGTCACCATCGGTGCGGATGTCGCAGTGACCAGCGTGATCTGCCAGCGTCTGGCCAGTGCCTTTCCCGGCGCCGAGCTGGTGGTGCTGGGCAATGCCAAGCTGCGCCAGATCATGGCACCGTCTTCGGGGCTGCGGGTCCGGGAGCTGCACTATGCCCGGCATGGCGGCCTGGTGGAGCGCTTCAGCGTCTGGCTGGACCTGGTGGCCAGCGTGCAGGAGGAGCTGGAAGGGCTGGGCGATGGCGACTACCTGGTGTTCGACCCGGACTCCCGCCTGACCCAGCTCGGCGTGCTGCCGCTGGTGCCCGATCGCTATTACCGTTTCTTCAACAGCCGGGGCAAGCCTGGCTATCCCGTCAAGGGGTCCATCTCGACACTGGCCAATGTGTGGCTGGATGGCGTACTGGGGCAGGGGGAGTTCTGCTTTCCCCAGGTGTGGATCGCTCAGGAGCAGATCGCTGCCGCCACCCGCTTCATCCGGACGCAGTCCCATGCCGGCACGCGCCGCATCATCACGCTCAACCTGGGCGTGGGGGGCAATCAACGCAAACGCGTGGAGGGGGAGTTCGAGGCGGAACTGGTGCTGAGTCTGCTGCAGGAGCCGGACACCACCGTGCTGCTGGACATGGGCTTCGGCGACGAGGAAACCGCCCGCAGCCGGCACGTCCTGGCCAGAGCGGCGGCTGCAGGTTTCGCCACGCAGGCGCTGCGCTTCGGGGAGCTGGACGCGGCCGATCCGCAGGCACGGCTGCTGGGCATTGACTGCGATGTGGGCGAGATTGCCGCGCTGATTGCACGCAGCGATGAGTTCATCGGCTACGACTCGGCCTGCCAGCATATCGGTGCGGCGCTGGGGGTGCGCACCTATACCGTTTTCGCCGGCACCAGCAATGCCCGCTTCATTCGCCGCTGGCACGCCAGTGGCCCCAATACCAGCGAGATTCTGTACGTCGACACCCTGAGCCGCGAGCACAGAATCGACGTGCAGGAATTGCTGGAACGCCTGCAGGACCTGCGTCGCGCCTGAGCGTTGCAGGCTTTTCTGAATGTCTCTTCAACAAGTGTCCCGAGCGAGCGTTCGGGGTTTGCTTCATTCCGTTCAACTGGTGTATAAGACAGCTCGTCGATGGAAATAGTCACTTCGTCCCCCTTAATTGCCACCGGGGATCTGCATCGACGGCCGCCAATTTCTGACGTCTTCCCGGGGTTTTCCGGGGAGAAATGCAAAAGGGAACGACAGAAAGAACGGGTGCACAGGGAAAGAAGCAACAACGCACCCGAGTTCGAAACGGACAGCACCGACACAGGGGCGTCCGCACGAATTGATCATTACAACAAAAACGACACAGATCTGGAGGAAGTGAATGCTGTATCCACAAACAGTCAGCAAGAAGAATTACCTTCGCAACATGATCAAGCTGGGCATCGCAGTATCCATCTGCAGCCCGATGAGCCTTATGGCACAGCAGGATCAGGACGCCGAAGTCGAGGAAGTGGTTGTTACCGGTTCCTATATCCGCAACAGCGCCTTTGCTCAAAACTCACCCGTTGCCACCATCAGCCAGGAAGATCTCTACCAGTCCGGCGCTCCAAGCATGGCCAACTATATCCGTGACCTGAGTTTCACTCAGAACACCAACACCGTGCAGAACGTGCTCGGTGACGCCTCTGGTACCCAGAGCGGCGTCGGCACCACGTTCAACCTGCGCGGCCTTGGCGAAAACAGCACCCTGACCCTGATGGACGGCGTGCGCAGCATCGACACCTCTGTCACTGCCATGATCCCTGACATCGCGGTTGCCCGCATGGAAGTGGTGCTGGACGGCGGCTCGGCCCTGTACGGCTCCGATGCGGTAGCCGGCGTGGTCAACATGATCCCCATCAAGGAGTTCGATGGTTTCCGCGCCCGTACCTATTACCAGGTGCCTGAAGAAGGCGGCATGGAAGAAGGCAACATCTCCTTCCTGTGGGGCAAGAGCTTCGACAACGGCATCAACTACGTGGGTGCCTTCGATGCCCGCAAGCGTACCCGTCTGGGCTACTACGAGCGTCCCCGTGAGTGGGAAATGGCCGACGGCTCTTCAGGCTCCGGCAACCCGGGTACCTACCGTCGTGTGACCGGCGCGAACCCGGTTCTCGGCAAGCTGCATGGCGGCCGCACGGTCGGCGGCAACCTGCCAGACCCGAGCTGCGGCACCTTCAACGAGAGCTCTGATCGCACAACCCGCGGCAACACGCCCAGCGGCATCATTACCGGCACTGGCAACAACGTGACGTGCTGGTACAACTACACCAACACCTACCCCTATGCCCGTGGCATGAACGAATACAACATGTACCAGAACGTCACCTATGAGGCGACTGACTGGCTGCAGCTGGAGTTCACCGGCAACTGGAACTACCTGGCGGACGAGTCCACCAAAGGGGTAGTGACGGCGCTGAACCCCAACAACCGTGGCGTGCTGTTCATTCCTGCGAATCACCCGGCCAACACCTTTGGCTTCGACGTGGTGCCCTACCTGTGGCGTCCGTTTGCAGGTCTGGGGGTCATGCCTGACTTCATCAATGAGTTCGGCGAGACCGATGGCGGCACGGACACCAGCTCCAACCGCATGAAGTTCGGCGCACGCTTCGATCTGAGCGAGACGTGGTCAGGCTATGCCTACTACTCCCGTCAGGAGCGCAAGGTGTTCAACCGCAACAACCGCGACATGCTGAGCCTGCCACGCCTGCAACTGGCGATGATGGGCAAGGGCGGTCCTGCCGGCAACGCCTGGTTCAACCCCTTCGGCAGCGCGGACCCCCGTTCGCCGCTGTACCGTGAAGGCGTGACCAACAACACCAAGGAAGTGGTGAACTGGCTGTACGATGACAGCGCCAAGACATCCTCACGCGACTACCTGGACATCGCCGAAGTCACCGTCACCGGTGAACTCTTCGACCTGCCTGCCGGTACCGTGGCCATGGCAACTGGTTACCAGTGGCGTGACGTGACGGCGGCAACCTTTGCCAACCGTCTGGCTGCCATCGGCCAGAACTACAACGTGGACATCACTACGCCGGTCCGCAAGGACGCCGAGTACTACTCCCAGACCCGTGCGGTGTTCCTGGAAGTGGAAGCCCCGATCCTGGAAAGCCTGAGCATTCAGGGCGCTGTGCGTCACGAGCAGTTCACGGATTTCGGCATCGAGTCCACCACGCCGAAAGTCGCCCTGCGCTGGGAAGCGATGGAAGGTCTGGCATTGCGTGCGTCATGGGGCGAGAGCTTCCTGGCACCAACGCCTGAGCAGGCCCGTCCGTTCATCCCGAACGAGCTGTGCGGCGAAGCCTTCTCCGGCAACGACCCATTCTTCAATGCGTCTCTGATCGGTTCCTCCACGTGCCAGGCCGGTAACCCGAACCTGCGTCCGGAGACTTCCGTCATCAGAAACTTCGGTTTCACCTACGAAGGCATCGAAGACCTGAGCTTCAGCATGGACTACCAGAGCGTGTCCTACATCGACCGTATCCGCACACTGGATGACACGGACACGGTGTTCGACCAGTTCCGCGACTTCCTGCAGGCCACCGGTCGCAGCCAGGCCACCTACCGTCCGACAGTCGGTTCTGCTGACCGTGCGGCGGCTGATGCCTACCTGCGCTCCATTGCAGGCAAGCCAGGCAACTCCGTGCTGCGTGATCCGCTGGACATGTCGGTAGACACCATCTTCCGTCAGGCGCAGAACATCGCCTCCGTGTACATCGATCTGGTGGACGCGAAAGCGCGCTACACCTACGAGACGGCTGACTGGGGTACGTTCACGTCCACCATCGAAGCGTCCTACTTCACCAACTACGAGTACGAAGACAACACCGGCGTGCTGGTGGATGCGCTTGGCTACCAGAATGCCCAGACCGGTATCGTGCCGCCACTGCCCAAGCTCAAGGGCAGCGTGCGTGTGAACTGGTTCATGGACAATCACAGTGCCAGCATCTCTGCCAACTACCGTCACCACGTAATATTCGATGACCGCGTCACCGACCGTTACGGCAATGGCTGGAAGGCAGACCGTCTGATCGAGTCCGAGACGATCACCAATGTGCAGTACGCCTACACATTCGATCAGTACTTCGACAGCACGATCACTCTGAGTGGCGGTATCAGCAACCTGGCTGACATTCGTCCTCAGCGTCTGCCGATCATCGGTGGCTTTGAGTCACGTATCTCCTCTCCATGGGGCCGCCAGTTCTGGCTGTCTCTGGACTGGCAGCCAGGCGCGTAAGACTCACGTCTGACGCGTAAGACAAGAGGCCGGAGCGAACGCCGTGTGCGTTGGCTCCGGCCTTTTTCATTGGGGGTATTCCATTGATCTGTGGGAGCTTGCCTGCAAGCGAACCGGATGTGTGGGAGGAACCGGATGTGTAGGAGCTTGCTTGCAAGCGAACCCTCTCTGGCTCGTGCAACAGGTCTCAGAGAAGCCCCGCCAGTGCCACCAGCGCCCTTTCAGTGCGTGCATCCCAGTGCACCGCGCAATTCAGACGCAGGCAGTTCGTGTACTTGCCGGAGGCCGAGAACAGGGCGCCGGGCGCGAAGCTGATGCCCCGCGCCAACGCTTTTTCCATCAGGGCGGTGGTGTCCACCGTGCCGGGAAGTTCCACCCACAGCACGAAGCCACCGGCAGGGCGAGAC
>CAYWMC010000013.1:0-19008 GCA_964459345.1 uncultured Klebsiella sp.
GCTCAGTGGTGAACTGAGTTACGCCATGCTGTTCTCGGTGGGATTTCTGACCGGCTTCCACTGCATCGGCATGTGCGGCAGCTTTGTGGTGAGTTATGCGGACGGCGCGAAGTCATCGCTGCAGTCAGCCATGTCACATGCCGCCTACGGTGGCGGCAAGACGCTGTCTTACGCCACGCTTGGCGGCCTGTTCGGTCTGGCAGGCGGCTTCCTCACGATCACGCCGGTGATGCGCGGCTATGCGGCCTTGTTTGCGGGCGTGTTCCTGCTGCTGTTCGGGCTGAAAATGCTGAATGTATTCCCGGTGCTGCGCAGACTGACACTGCGCATGCCCGCTGCATTCAACCGCGGCGTCAACGCGCAGATCGACAAGCGTCGCAATCCGCTGGTGGTGGGGCTGCTCAATGGCCTGCTGCTGGGCTGTGGCCCGCTACAGGCCATGTACGTGATGGCCGCAGGCACTGGCAGTGCCCTGGAGGGCGCCGCCATGCTGACCTTCTTCGGGCTGGGCACCCTGCCTCCGCTGCTGGGCTTCGGCTTCTTCGCCAGCTATCTTTCCAGCAAGACCATTCACGACCTGGTGCGTGTGTCAGGCATCCTGGTGATCATGATGGGCATGATGATGGCCAACCGGGGCTGGATGGCCATCAGCGCAATGTAATGGCCGTACCACGCACATCCACATCGGCACCCACGCCAAAGGCCACCGGATAGTCGATGCGGATGGTCTGCTGACCGCCCGTGTCCATGTCCACAGTGACATCGGTATAGCTCACCGCATTGCGATTGCGTTCGATGTTGTTGCCAAGCACTGCCCCGCCAATCACGCCAGCGGCCGTGGCGATCTGCTGCCCGGAGCCGCCACCCACCTGATTGCCGGCAACGCCGCCCACTATGCCGCCAATCACGGCACCGGCACCCGTGCTTTGACCCGCTTCAGTGACGGGCGTAATGGAGCGGATGGTACCGCAGGTACTGCAGATTTCGATCGGTGGCATGGGTGCTGCGACGCTCGCAGTTGCAGGCGCAGCAGCGGCATTGGTGCCTTCCTGCGGCGAACAGGCACTGAGAGCGGAAAGGGCCAGCAGGCTGGTGACGTACCAAGGAAATGAACGCATTGTCTTGAATCTCCGAAAAAGCAATAAGTGTGAAAAACATCACAGTGTGGCGCTCGGCCAGTGTCATTTCTGTGCTGCAACGTACAGAACCTCACCGGGAAACTGCTACCCTTTGCAGGCCGGCAGTGGGCAGGGAGTACAACTTCCGCCGCTGCGCTGCCGGGGATACATCACCCATCAAGGAGCTACAAGAACATGAAAAGCCTCTCAAGAACTCTCGGCGTATGCGCCACCCTCTTCGCAGTGACTACTGCCACTGTCTCTCTGCCTGCGATGGCAGGCATCGTGGACACACAGACGCTTGCCACGCAGGCTGATCTGCAGACGCAGCGCAATGACGTGCGCGCGCTGATGGCCCGTGACGACGTGCGCAGCGCCCTGGCCAGCTACGGCGTGAGCCCTGCCGATCTGGACGCACGCGTCAACAACCTGACTCAGGGTGAACTGCTGCAGATCCAGCAACAGCTGGATTCGCTGCCTGCAGGCGGCAGTGCTGTCGGTCTGGTGCTCAGCGTGATTCTGATCTTTGTTCTGCTTGATGTTCTGGGCGCCACCGACGTGTTCCCGCGCATCTGAACATGGCAATACGCCTGACTGCCTCTGGCAGGCTTCTGCTGATACTGGCACTCACTCTCGTGGTGAGTGCCTGTGTTTCTGCACCACAATCCGCGGCGCTGCGTGAGCAGAACACCCGTGTTTCCCGTGCGCCTGTGCTCCTGAGCCAGGTGCCCTTCTTTGCGCAGGAGCTGTATCAGTGCGGGCCGGCAGCGCTGGCCACAGTCCTGCAGACCAGCGGCGTGGACATCACTCCCGAGCAGCTGGTCCCCCTGGTGTATGTGCCAGAGCGTCAAGGTTCCTTTCAGGTGGAAATGATCGCAGCGGCCCGCAGTCAGGGACGGCTTGTGCACGTGATATCCCCCACCCTGGAGACACTGCTTGCGGAAGTGAGCGCCGGAAATCCCGTGCTGGTATTGCAGAATCTGGCGCTGAGCTGGTATCCACGCTGGCACTTTGCGGTGGTGAAAGGTTTCGATCTGGAACGCGGACGCATCACCTTGAATTCAGGACTCAACGAGAACTACGAGATGTCCATGAGCACTTTCGAGCGCACCTGGCAGCGCGCAGACTATTGGGGCGTCCTGACCCTGACACCGGGCAACATGCCCGTTGTGGCGCAGCCTGGCCCCTACTTCAGCGCGCTTGCGGCGCTGGCGCAACATGTCACGCCAGAGCAACTGAGTCCTGCCTACCGCAGTGGCCTGCAGCGCTGGCCGCAGGACCGCAATCTGCGCATGGGGTATGGCAATCTGCTGGTCTCAGGCGAGCAGCACGACGCTGCGCGCGAACAATTTTCGATGCTGCTGGAGATGTTCCCGGACTACGCGCCAGCCCACAACAATCTGGCCAGCACGCTGCAGGCACTGGGCGACCATGAGGCCGCGCTGCAGCATGCCCGCACGGCGGTGAGTCTAGGTGGCGAGTATCTGGACACCTATCGCGCTACGCTGCTCGAAATCGAGCAGGACGCGCGAAACCCGGCTCAGTAAGGCCCTGCATGAGACAGCGCCAGGCCCTGATAGATCGGCTGCTCCAGACCCTTCTCCAGGTCCACCAGTGCCGCTATCTGAATCACGGGTGCGTCTGAGAGAACATTCCCGAACACCGTCGCGAAAGAGACATCGCTCGCATCACGTCCCGTGCCCAGGCGCACAAGGCCCATTGGAGGCGCGACACCACTGGGGTCGAACAGATACCAGCGGCCACTGAGAAATACTTCCACGTAGGCATGAAAGTCCGTCGCGCCCAGACTGGGGTCGGCACCATAGTCGATGCCTGTCACGAAACGGGCGGGAATGTTGAGCGCCCGGCACAACGCAATCATCAGATGGGCAAAGTCACGACAGACTCCTGCGTGATCCAGCAGGGTGTCCAGCGCCGAGGTGGCACTTCCGGAACTGCCTGGCTTGAAGCGCGTGCGCTGATTCACCCACTGGGCAATGGCCAGCACCCGGAAGTAGCCGGGTGCCATGCTTCCGAACTCATGGTTGGCCAACGCACGCAGGCGATCCGACTGGCAGTAGCGGCTGGGATACACATATACCAGCTCTTCCATGGTCAGCTCCATCACCGACATTTCGCGCAGCACTTCCGGGTTCTCACGGAAGTGATCAATATCCACGGTGCCGGCATAGGTCACGGACAAGGGGCCCGCGTGGGCCTGCAATCGCAGATAGCGACTGCCTTCAACTCCCCGGCCGGATTCCCACGGGTTTATGGACTGATTGATGTCAATAGACTCATCGAAGACCCGCTGCCGCGGCGTCACTGCGGACTGGATGTTGAAGATGAAGTCGCACTGTGGATCCAGCACCTGATAGGCAAGGCTGATCGTGAATTGGAGTCTGACCATGAATCTCTCGTCGATGATTGGCTGGATTGAAACCACCAGCTTGACGGGCACGCCGCACAGTGTCTGTGCGTTGCAAGACAGAGGTCCAGCGCACGGTTTGCAGCAGGGAAAAGCTGTATAAAGATCACACGACGCGCGCATTCTGCGCACAAGACTGACAGGAGATTGACCATGCCACACATCCCTCTGCGCAAGACCGCCTTGCTGCTGACTCTTCCCGCTCTCTTCGCTGCCTGCACGGTAAACCCCTACACGGGCGAACAGCAGACACGCCGTTCTGTGCAATATGGCGCCATTGGTGCTGCTGTATGCGGCCTGATCGGCGCCGCCGAGAGCGGTCAGCGCGCACGCAACTCCGCCGCCGGCTGCGGCCTGATTGGCGCCGGCGTAGGTGCCTACATGGACGTGCAGGAAACCGAGCTGCGACAGCAACTGCAGGGCACTGGCGTGCAGATACAGCGCAATGGCGACCAGCTGGCGCTGATCATGCCGGGCAACATTACTTTCGCGACCAATGAGTACACATTGCGACAGGACTTCGAACCGGTGCTGAACTCTGTCGGCGCCGTGCTCTACAAGTACAAGGACACGCGCATTCGCGTGATCGGACACACCGACTCCACCGGTGCCGCGGACTACAACTACAATCTCTCCAACCGACGCGCCAGCAGCGTCGCGAACTTCCTGGCCTCACACGGACTGGATCAGGGGCGCATCATCAGCCAGGGCATGGGACCTGATCAGCCGATCGCGGACAACAATACCGAGCAGGGCCGCGCGCAGAACAGGCGTGTGGAACTGGAGATCGTCGCAGCGGGAACCTGATGGCAGTGCCACCAGCCGAACGATGGCTGGCGCACAGACGCACGACGGGCACACTGTCAATGTGAGCATGTCCCCTGCTGTCGTCGGCAACCTGCCGCCGCCATGCAGGGGCTTACACTGGAGCAGCCCCATGAACACATCCCACCGCAATATTTTCGCCCGTACCTGCCTTGCCCTCGCCGTTGCGGCGGCCTGCGCCTCGGCCTCTGCCGCCAGCACCGAAGAAGACATCATTGAAGCGCGCCAGGAGGCCCAGATATGGACCACCTTCGCACTCAGCCCCTACCTTCGCGCCAATGATCTGCAAGTGACGGTCAATGACGGCAAAGCCACCCTGACCGGCGTCGTTGCCGAAGACGTCAACAAGGACCTCGCCAGACAGATTGCCCTGGGCGTAGAGGGCATCGATGACGTCGACAATCAGATTGATGTCGCTGCCGACTTCGAACCTGCCGAACGCGCTGGCAACGAGCGCAGCTTTGGCGAGACGATGGATGACGTCAGCATCGCCGCCGGCGTGAAATCCAAGCTGATCTGGAGCCGTTACACCGACGCGCTCGACATCAAGGTGGACGCCGAGAACGGCCACGTGACCCTCAATGGCACCACGGATTCCGATGTCAGCAAGGAACTGGCTGGCAAACTCGCCGCCAATACCCATGGCGTCTACTCCGTAGACAACCAGCTGCGGGTGACCAACACCACCACGTCGACGACAGAGGATGCCGGTCAGGCAATCTCGGACACCTGGATCACTACCAAGGTGAAGTCAACGCTGCTGTACTCGGCCAATGTGCATGGCCGCGACATCACTGTTACTACCACCGACGGTGTAGTCACACTGAGTGGCGAGCTGAACAGTGGTGCGGAACGTGAGCTGGCCATCGAACTGGCACGCAGCATCCGCGGCGTGAAAGACGTGGATGCCTCTGCACTGAACGTGTAATGAAAAACGGACTGCCTGTTTGCACAGGGCAGTCCGTTTCTGTCTGCAGGATCGGGAGGCGCCACGCACCTCCCGATCCTGTAGTTCCTACTGCTGATTGGAAATGATGACTTCCACGCGACGATTCTGCTGTCGGCCAGTGGGTGATTCATTGTCCGCAATCGGTGCGCCTTCGCCTTTGCCATCGGCACTGATGCGCGCCGCCGCAACGCCCTGCCCCACCAGATACGCCTGCACGGAATCCGCACGTCGCTGCGACAGACTCATGTTGGAGTCATCAGAGCCGACGCTGTCTGTGTGACCCTCGATCATCACTGTGCGCGTGTCGAAGCGCTGGAGAAAGTCCGCAAGCTTGTCGAGATTGTTGGGGATGCCACCACGCAACTGGGAATTTCCCGTCTCGAACAGCACATCCCCCAGCGTCACCACCAGGCCACGGTCAGTGATCTGCGCGTTCAGCGCTGCGATCTCCAGCTGCAATGCTTCGTTCTCGGCACGTGCCAGGTCGGCGTCATTGCGCGCGACATTCGCGTCACTGCGCGCTGCAGTCGCGTCGTTGCGGGCCGTGGCGGCCTGATTGCGCGCTGCATCCGCCACCGATCGGGCAGAGCTGGCGGCTGTCTGGGCAATCGCGGCCTGCTGTCTTGCGAAGTCGGTGTCTGTGCGTGCGGCATTGGCATCACTGCGTGCCACGGCAGCCTGATCGCGTGCAATGTCGGCACTGGAACGTGCCACGCTGGCGTCGCGTCTTGCCAGATCGGCTTCACGGGTACGGGCTTCCAGACGCATGGCGTCAGTGCGGGCACTCAGCGCCACACGCTGATCCTCCAGCAGACGACTTTGCGCCCACGCTCTGGCGATCTGGACTTTCTGATCTGCAATCAGCACCAGATGCCGCCCGGCCTCTTCATCCTTGCTGGGCCTCTCGGCAGCCACCACTGCAAGTTCGGCCGACTGAATTTCCACAGGCGCGAGACTTGCGAGGGCAGGATTGGTCCGCAGCGAGGTCAGGCTAGCCCGTGCCGCCGCTGAACCAGCAGGCGCCTCGGGAGCACTGGCACAGGCCACCATCAGCAACAGTGTTGCGCTGAGGGTCGCCAGCTTCAGAGAAGAGGGAGAAATGGCGTCACGAAGGACGCTCCTGCGAGTGAATATGTTCATGGACGAGCTCCTGAATTGCGATTGAGTTCCTGTTGCAGCGCTTCGATACTTTGCTGCATCTCGTCATTGACAGCCCTGGCTTTCGCTTCAGACGCCTTGGCCGATGCCAGCTCGGCACTGACGCGCGCTTCATCGGCCAGCCACAGTGCGAGCAGCATGTCTTCTTCGACAACAGCCGCATTCGCAGCGCCCAGCTTGTCGTGAGCCTGCTTCATGTCGAGCGGTGCAAATTCCGTGGCGCGCTCCTGTTCCGCGCCAGTGATGGCGAGTTGGGCCGCCTGCAGTTGCTCCGCAGGTGGCATGGGCGTGCTGGCGCATGCTGCCAGCGTCAGGATTGCTGTCGCGCCTGCGAGCAGACGCCATGCCTTGCCGACGCCCTGCAACGTGTTCTGAGAATGAATCATGGTGTGCTTCCTTGAGGTGAGCGCAGAGGCAGTTTCGCATGCGCAATCGCAGCGATGATCGCTGCGCATGGGTTTGAAATTCTGACTGGTACTGCTGTCCCTCAGCGTTTGCGACGCAGCAGGAGCACCGCACCGACCAACAGCGCGCCGAAGCTTGCCCATACAGGCACGTTGACGTAATCGTTGTCTTCCACTGTGACACTCAACGGGCCAAGATTGGCTTCATGTGTCTCGCGTGTGTAACTGAATCCACCGTAGGCCAGACCCAGCGCACCAACGACCAGCAAACCTATTGCAATCATTTTTTCCAATGACATGAGTATTCTCCTTTAAAGTCTTCTGCCCTGAATGACACGAATCAGTACCACCACGATGGCGAGCACCAGCAGTACATGGATGAAGCCTCCGACGGTCGTGGATGACACAAGGCCAAGAACCCACAACACCAACAGTAGAATTGCGATTGTTTCCAACATGCCGATTTCCTCCATGGCTGGCGTTTCTGACGGAAAATTCCATCACTGACGCGAAGTGACAGTTTCTCGCGAGCAAACAGCGCGGTATGTGCGGCAACAAACACGGAAGAAAAAAAGTTGTAGCGGGATAATGCTGATATGAATGGCTATTGCCAGGCACCTCCTGTCTAATGACCCTCCGCAATCGCGCCCTGCGCGCAACGAGGTTAGACCCCATGCTCAGCAGTGACATCGACATCTTCAACGCCAGCATTCTGATTGTGGACGACCAGGAGGCAAACGTGGCCCTTCTCGAAATGCTGCTCAGTGACGCGGGCTACACCAACGTCAGCGCCACATCGGATTCCCAGGAAGTGTGCGCACTGCACCGCAAGCATCGTTACGATCTGATTCTTCTGGATCTGCAACTTCCCGTCATGGACGGCTTCCAGGTGATGGAGGCGCTCAAGACCAACAAGGATGATCCCTATCTACCCGTGATCGTGCTGACAGCGCAGCCGGGCCACAAAGTGCCCGCCCTTCTGGCGGGCGCCAAGGATTTCATCAGCAAGCCTTTTGATCTCACCGAAGTGAAGACACGCATCCGCAATGTGCTGGAAGTGCGACTGTTGTACAAGAAGCTGGAGAACTACAACAAGGATCTGGAACAGATGGTGAGTGAACGCACGGCGGAGCTGCGCGAGAGTGAGGCGCGCTTTCGCAGCCTGACAGAGCTGGCTGCCGACTGGTATTGGGAGCAGGACGAGAACGGGCGCTTCACCAAGGTGTCGGGGCCGGTGCTGGAGATGCTGGGCATTCAGGTGGACTCCTTCGTGGAGGACAAGGACAAGGTGCCACTCAATGGCTGGAATGAAGACGATCGCGCAGAACTGCTCGCACGCATAGAGCGGCGCCAGTCCTTTCTGGACTTCACACTGCGCCGTGGCAACGGCCACGGCAAATGGCAGACTTTCCACATCAGCGGGCAACCCATGTTCAGCGAGAACTGCTGTTTCATCGGCTACCGCGGCATAGGAGTAGAAGTTTTTGCCTAAGCATCCCAGTCAGAATCAATTGCTGGCCGCGTTGCCTGCGCAAGAGTTTGCCCGCCTGTTGCCAGCGTTCGAACTGGTGCCTCTGGCGCTGGGACAGATGCTGTACGAACCAGGGCAGCAGATGCGGCACGCCTATTTCCCCACGACAGCCATTGTCTCTCTGCATTACGTCACTGAGTCCGGCGCCACCGCGGAGACTGCGGGCGTCGGCAACGAAGGCATCGTGGGCGTTGCGCTGTTCATGGGTGGCGACAGCACCTCCAGTTCCGCCGTCGTACAGACAGCGGGCCATGCCTATCGTCTGGATGGTCGGGTGCTGAAGCAGGAATTTTCACGCGGCGGCTTCCTGCAGGGACTGCTGTTGCGCTACACCCAGGCATTGATGACCCAGATGAGCCAGGCGGCAGCATGCAATCGTCACCACAGCGTGGAACAAAGGCTGTGCCGCTGGCTGCTGCTGACCCTTGATCGCAGTGCGTCGACAGAACTGGTAATGACGCAGGAGCTGGTCGCCGGCATGCTGGGCGTGCGCCGCGAAGGCATCACGGAAGCGGCGGGCAACCTGCAGCGGGCCGGCATCATCTCGTCCCGGCGTGGCCATATCTCTGTCGTGAATCGCGCGGGGCTCGAGAAGTCGGCGTGCGAATGCTACAGCGTGGTCAAGAGGGAAATCGCCCGTCTGCTGGACGATGTCAGACACCGACAGGAAGAAAAGTCATGAGTACACGCCAGAGTGCCGTCCTGAAAAAGGGCGCCCTGCAGAATGCCATTCTCAACAGCGCGAGCTTTTCAAGTATCGCCACGGACGAGAAAGGCATCATCCAGATTTTCAATGTCGGCGCCGAGCGCATGCTGGGCTACAAGGCGGCGGATGTCATCAATTGCATGTCGCCCTCCGACATTTCCGACTCACAGGAGAACATCGCGCGCGCCTGGGACCTGAGCCTGGAACTGGGCACGGTGATAAAGCCAGGCTTCGAAGCCATGGTGTTCAAGGCCTCGCGCGGCATTGAAGACATCTACGAACTGACCTATATCTGCCAGGACCAGACGCGGCTGCCCGCCATCGTCTCGGTGACTGCCCTGCGCGATGCGCGCAGCACCATCATCGGCTACCTGCTGATCGCCACCGACAATACCGCGCGCAAGCTGATCGAAGCGGAACGTCAGCAGGCACAGTCAACGCTGCAGATCGCCATGCAGGCTGCCGAGAAGGCCAACCTGGCCAAGTCGGATTTCCTCTCCAGCATGAGCCACGAGTTGCGCACGCCGCTGAGCGCGATTCTGGGCTTCGCCCAGCTGCTGGAGACGAGCACACCTGACCCCTCGCCCTCCCAGCAGCGCTGCATCATGCAGATATTGAAGGCTGGCTGGTACCTGCTGGATCTGATCAACGAGATTCTGGACCTGGCCCTGGTGGAGTCCGGCAAGTTGTCCTTGTCCATGGAGCCCCTGGCGCTGGAGAACATCATGCAGGAATGCCAGGCCATGGTGGAAACCCAGGCGCGGGAGCGTGGCATCAGCGTGTCCTTCCCCGACTTCTCGACGCTGCATTTCGTGAACGCCGATCGCACCCGCATGAAGCAGATTCTCATCAATCTGCTGTCCAACGCGCTCAAGTACAACCGCGAGCGCGGTGCTGTGACAGTCAGCCTGAGCGAACCGGCGCCTGGCCGCGTGCGCATCAGTGTGGAAGACGAAGGCGAAGGCCTTTCACCCTCGCAGATCAGCCAGCTTTTTCAGCCCTTCAACCGTCTGGGACAAGAGACGAAAATAGCGGAAGGTACCGGCATTGGTCTGGTGATGACCAAGCGCCTGATTGAAATGATGGGAGGGGAAATCGGCGTACTGAGCACCCTGGGGACAGGCAGTTGCTTCTGGGTGGAGCTGGATATTGGCGCCGCGCCCGAGATGCTGGTGGAGCGCGTGAGCCATGCGCCGCAGCTGGTCCGCGAACCCGCCCAGCGTCAGCACCTGATGCTCTATGTCGAAGACAATCCTGCGAACCTGATGCTGGTCGAAGACCTGATCGGACGCCGTCAGGATATTCGCCTGATCAGTGCCACGGACGGCATCAAGGGTCTGGACATGGCCTTGCAGTTCCGCCCCGACCTGATTCTTCTGGACATCAATCTGCCAGGCATCAACGGCATTCGTGTACTGGAAATTCTGCGGGCAGACCCACGCACGGCGAACATCCCTGTGGTGGCACTGAGCGCCAACGCCATGCCCAGGGACATCGAGAGAGGCATGGCTGCGGGCTTCTTCCGCTATCTGACCAAGCCCATCGTGATCACCGAGTTCATGGCGACGCTCGATCAGGCACTGGAACACTGAGCTGAATCGGGGCGCTGACTACTCAGCCAGCGTCCAGACAATCAGCTCGGCGGCAATGCGATCGGCGGCAATACCCAGGGCTGCCACCAGCTGGTCGGCGGAGGTGCCCGCCACAGGCTCCCGTGCCTCGAAGCGACGGGCGCGCAGTATCTGTCGCGTCGCCGTATCCACCAGTTGTGCATCGTACTGAATCAGCGCCACCGCCGCGCTGCCCGCAGACTCATTGTGCAGTGCCCGCAACATGCCGCGCAGCTCCACGCCCGCCTGCAGACCATCCGTGCTGGCACTCAGCCCGGCAACGCGCCCGTCCTTCCAGAACGCATCCAGCAGCCAGTCTCGCCACAACTGTGGCACCGGCGCCGCCCAGCGTGCATTCGGATAGGCCTGAAAACTGTTGTTGCCGACCATCACCAGAATGCGCGTGCCACCAAGGGAATCGGCAGTAGCAGGCGTGGCGATGCGCAGAGCGCTCAATGCCGGCGCGCCCCCTGCTGTGCTCAAGGTGGAGGGCGGCAATTGATAGAGGTCCGCTGGCACACTTTCGGGCAGCACGGAGCAGGACAGCAGACCGGTGCACAGCAGCACCAGGAGCAAAGGCGTCTTCATGGCTGGAATTCCTTGATGTTGTCGCCGCCCAGCAGGAACCCGGCGGGGTCCTCCTCAAGGCGGGTCGTGATGTCGTTGAGAGTGCTCAGCACGCCGCGCAGATCCGCAATGGCCGGCCCGAGTTCGGAAAGACTCTGCATGCCATTGCTCAGCGCCTGACTGTTGTCGCTCAGCAGCGTGTCCAGTTTCAGGCTGAACTGTTCCAGATTGGCGGCGGTATTGCTGGCGCTGAGCATCAGTGGCTCGCCACGCGACGTGATCTGATCATCGATGCGCTGCAGAATTGCAGTCAGATCCTCGCCCGCCTGCGCCAGACTCTCCAGCCCCTGCTGCAGCGTGTCCTGCTGATCGTTCATGCTGGCGGTGAACGTGTCCAGGTTGCGCAGCACACTGCTGAGATTCTGCGCGTTCTCATCGGACAGAATGGCGTTGGCGCGATCCAGCAGGCTGGTGATGCTCGCCAGCAATTCGTCGCTGCTGACACGCAGACGCGCGAAGGACGAGGGTTCCGCAACAATGACCGGCACACCCTGCGCTGCCGTCAGCAGTGCGCTTGCCGGCAAACCCTGGCTGAGCTCGATGCCCGACGCCCCCGTCACATTGAGCAGCGTCAGGCGCGCCGTGGTGTCCACTTTCACGGGTGCGGAACTGGAGATGCGCACCCGCGCCCACACCAGGCGCGGGTCCACCGGGTCAAGGCGCAGGCGGTCAACCTCCCCCACGCGAATGCCGCTGTACTGCACCGGACTGCCCACCGACAGGCCGGACACGGCCTCTTCGAAGCGGATATCGTACAGCTGAAAGTCACTGTCCACGCCGGAGCGGGACATCCACAGGATGAAGCCCAGCACGAGCGCGCCCGCAATGAGGGTGAAGAGTCCGACGATGATGTGATGTGCTCGGGTTTCCATAAACTCAACTCTGTTCAAAAATCATGAAGGGGCGATGTCTGGCGCGAGCGCCGCAGCAGCCACCGCAGCGGCACGGCCGCGCGGGCCGTGGAAATAGTCCTGAATCCACTCGTCCTGGGTGGCGGCGACCACTTCCAGCGTATCGGCTACCAGCACTTTTTTCTGTGACAGCACCGCAATGCGGTCGCAGGTGGCGTAGAGCGTGTCCAGATCGTGGGTCACCATGAACACCGTCAGGTTGAATGCGTCGCGCAAGGTGAGCAGCAGTTGATCGAAGGCTGCTGCGCCTATCGGGTCCAGCCCCGCCGTGGGCTCGTCCAGGAACAGAATGTCCGGGTCCAGCGCGAGTGCCCGGGCCAGTGCTGCGCGCTTGATCATGCCACCGGAGAGATCGGCCGGGAACTTCTGACCTGCATTGGCGGGCAATCCCGCCAGCGCGAGCTTCACGGCAGCGATTTCGGTGGCCTCTGCGCGTGTGAGCCGCGCATGCTCGATCAGCGGCAAGGCGATGTTCTCCAGCACGGTGAGCGACGAGAACAATGCGCCCTGCTGGAACAGCACGCCGATGCGCCGCTCCAGTTGCGCACGCTCTGCCGGCGCCAGCGTCTGCAATTCCTTGCCGAGCATCGTCACCCGGCCGGCGCTCGGGCGCAGCAGCCCGACAATCGAACGCAGCAGCACGGACTTGCCGCTGCCCGAGCCGCCAACAATGCCCAGTATCTCGCCCCGGCGCACGTCCATATCCAGATTCTCGTGTACCGAATGCGTGCCGAAGCGATTGCAGAGTCCGCGCACTTCTATCACCGTCTCCGGCACCTGTGCAGCCGTGTGGTTCGTCATGGGCGCGTCACCAGTCCATCTGCATGAAGAACAGGGCGGCCACGGCGTCCAGCAGGATCACCACGAAGATCGACTGCACTACCGCGGAGGTAGTGTGCTCGCCCACCGACTGCGCACTGCCTTTGACCTTGAAGCCCTCCAGACAGCCGATCAGCGCGATCATCACGGCAAACACGGGGGCCTTGCTCAAGCCCAGGTACAGGTGTTTCAGAGGAATCTCCTGCACGATGCCCAGAAACCGGGCCGGGGAAATGTCCAGGCTCAGCACGGCCACCATGGCACCCCCGAGCATGCCGGCCAGCATGGCGACAAAACTCAGAATGGGCAGCATGATGAGCAGCGCCAGCAGGCGGGGAATGACCAGCAGTTCGATGGGATCGAGACCCTGCACACGCAGCGCGTCGATCTCCTCATTCACTTTCATCGAGCCGATCTGCGCTGTGTACGCGCTGGCAGTGCGGCCCGCCAGCATGATGGCGGCCAGCAACACCCCCATCTCGCGCATGAACGCATAGCCCACCAGATCGACCGTGTAGATGGTAGCGCCGAACTCTGCCAGCACGGTCGCCCCGAGGAAGGCGACTACGGCGCCCACCAGAAAATTCAGCAGCGCCACGATGGGCACCGCGTTGAGCCCCGCCTGCTGCATCTGCGCCACCAGCGCTGTATAGCGCCAGCGCCAGGGCTTGGGCAGCAGCGTGGCCAGTGTCAGCAGAGTCAGGCCGAGAAAACCCAGAAACTCCAGCAGATTGTGCCAGCCACTGATGACGGCGGCGCCCACGCCTGCAAGACCGTTGCCCAGACGCCAGTGCGTGACCTTGGGCTCGGCACCGCGCTCGAGCATGGCCGAGGCCACGGCGAGCAGCAAGGCGCGACGCTCTTCCGAAAGTCCGCTGGCAGTTGGGGCAAGACTTTGCAGACGCTCGGCTCCCAGCAACTTCACCAGCAGTGCCGCACCAGCGGTATCCAGACCGGTCAGACGACTGGCATCCAGACTGCGGACCGCCGCGGCATCGCGCAGCCGGGCACGGCGCAGCTGTGCATAGCGCGGCAGCGTCCAGTCGCCCTGCAGTTGCAGGGAGGCGTCGGCTTGCAGATGCAGATCTTGCAGTTCAGGAACATGAGTCATGGGGGCATTGTACCTGTCCCACGTGACTTCCCACACCCGTTGTCCGGCGTTTCGTCGCAGCAAAAAAAAAGGAGGCCGAGGCCTCCTTCGCGAAAGACACGCGGCACCGCCTGAGCGTTGCCGCAGTCCCTCCAGACTCAGCGCGGACGCGTGCCTGTCACTTCCACTTCCACTCGACGATCCGGTGCCAGACACGCAATCAGCTGCGCACGTGTCAGTTGCGGGCCGCACTGCGCTGCTGTTGTCACTGGCTCGGAACCATTGACGCCGCGCGTGGTGACTTTGGCTGCAGGAATGTCAGCGGAATTGACCAGGTAGTCCTTTACCGCTGTTGCACGGGAGTTCGAGAGTCGCAGGTTGTAGTCAGGCGAACCGATGCGATCTGTGTGACCCGTCACCACGATGGTGTCGAACTGCACGCCACGCAGGTCAGCTGCCAGTGCATCAAGCTCGACACGGCCGGCGGGCTGCACTGCAGCACTGTCGAACGTGAACAGCGAGTCTGCCGACAGGGTGATGCGGGCCGGCGTCGGTGCCGGAGTTGGGGCAGGCGCTGCCGGGCGTGCTGGTGCTGGTGTCGCTGCAGGGCGCGGTGCCGCGGCGGCTACTGGTGCGGTGCTGGCAGGAACCGACGCGACGGCGGCCGTTCTGCCGAAGCTGTAGACCATGCCGACTGAGAACATGTCGATATTGGTCTTGCTGCCGCCCAGGTCGTCAATGCGGTAACGCTCGCCTTCCAGTCGCAATGCCAGCGCATCGGTCACGGCGTACTGAATGCCGGCGCCGAACTTGTAGCTCAGGTCATTCTCACGGTCGTGGTCGTAGCGGTTGATGAACGGACCGGTTTCCCAGCGACGTTCACGGCTCTGTGCGTACACGGCGCCGGCTCTGGCGAATACCGAGACGCGCTCTGTCACTGGGCGGATGCCGACCAGGTCCAGGTTGATGCCGTCCGTGCTCGTGTCGCCACGCACCACTGTCAGGAGGTCCATCTCGGCCTGGTAGCGGAATTTGCCCAGGCTGAAGTAGCCGCCTTCCAGCGCGATGTTCGGGTTGATCTGATAACCGGCGAATACTTTGTAGCCGCGGTCGTCTTCGTCATCATTCAAGGATTGTGTGCTGTAACCACCGCCAATCAGCGCGTCGATGATGCGTGCATCGATGACGTCGCCGCGTGTTTCGCCGTAGTTTCCGCCTACATACCAGCCTTCATCCGCGGCGAGCACGGCGGAACTGCTGAGCAGGCTCAGGGCCAGCAGGCCCAGGGCCGCTGGAATAATGGGTGCGTTGTGGCGCGATTTTCTTGTCCGTGTGTTCATGTGTTTCTCCACTTGCTAGTCAACTCTACAGAGGTTTTCTGTGAACGCACCTTACGTCGCGCTCCCCCATGGTTCTGTGCGTTGCCGAACACGCCTGGATAAATTGCCAGCATGTGCAAAGGCTGGGTGTCTGCCAGCGCACAGACTCTGCAACACACGCTGCCTAAAGTGTTGCTTCATCTCCCCTAATTGAAGAGAACACGCTCATGAAGAAGAAACAGAAGACAGCTGCCCTTTCCCGCGAATTCAACAAGTTTGTGGCTGATGTGGAGAGCCTGCTGCGTGAAACCGCCACGCTGACCGGCGACGAGCTGGCGCTGGCCCGCGGCAAACTGCAGGAACGCGTGAGCGAAGCCAAGGACTCCGTGACCAGCCTGAGCCATGAACTGGAAGGCCGCGCGCGCAAGACCGCCAGCAAGGCCAATCGCGAAGTGCATGACGAGCCCTGGAAAGCAATTGGTGGCGCTGCTGTGGCTGGCCTGATCCTGGGCATGCTGTTCACGCGTCGATGAAAACGCTGCACGCAGGTCACCTGCTGCGCCTGGCAGGGCAGGAGCTGACGCAGGAAAAGGAACGCCTGTTCGGCATGTTCGCCGCCATGCTGCTGGCGGGGCTGCTGCTGTTCTGCGGCCTGCTGTCCCTCAGCGCGCTGATCGTCGTGGCCGCGTGGACCACGCCGTACCGCGTCCATGCCATGACCATGCTGGTGGTGCTCTATCTGCTGGGTGCCGGCCTGGCCTGGCGGCGCTTCGAAACTCTGGAACGACAGGGTGAGAAAGCCCTGGAGCGCACGCGTCAGGAATTGAGCGACACGCTCGAGCGTTTCGAGAAGGGCAAGGGCCGCCGGGACAGCAGCTATCCGCAAAGCATGACCATGCAGTTGCTGACCCAGGAACCGGGACTGGTGATGTTTCTGGTCACCGAATTGCTGCCCTCGCTGCTGCGCCGGTTTGGCGGTCGCAGAGCCCGCAAGCGCCGCGAAGAGGCGTGCGAAGAACAAGCCTGAAACGCTCGGCGACCTGCGCCATGACGCGGCAGGTCGCACCATCCTGATCCACATTTCTGCGCGTTTGTGCCCCCCTCCCCCTTGCATTGCTCCTTCTGTGCTGTCCACACTGCGTGGCGTGAATCTTGCTGAACTGCTCTGGTCAGGTCATGACACCAGACAGGTCCGGCACTCACCCACAGGAGCCCACAATGACAACGACAACGAAACCCCTGATCACCGCCCTGCTGCTCGGCAGCTGCCTGAGCATTGGCGCGCACGCGGACGAACAGGCCCTCTACGCCATCGGCACTGCGCCGTCGGCCGCGCGCATCCAGAAGGACATCGAAACCCTCGTCAGCTTCGGCACGCGGCATACCCTGTCGGAAACCGACTCGGACACCCGTGGCATCGGCGCTGCGCGGCGCTGGATCAAGGCCGAATTCGACGCCATCGCGGCGGCCTGCGGCGGCTGCCTGGAAGTCTTCTACGTCAGCGACATCGTCTCGGGCACCAATCGCATTCCTGGCTCGGTGGAAGTCGTCAATGTGATCGCCGTGCAACGCGGGACACGCGACACCAACCGCTACGTGATGATGACGGCGGACATCGACAACCGCATCAGCGATCCGATGAACTTCACCAACGATTCCCCCGGCGCCAACGACAATGCCTCGGGGATGGCCGGCGTGCTGGAGACGGCGCGCGTGCTCAGCCAGTACCAGTTTCCCGGCTCGATCATCTACGCGGGACTTTCCGGTGAGGAGCAGGGACTGAACGGCGGCGCCATCTTCGCGAGCTGGGCGCTGGAACGTGACTGGGACCTGCAGGTGGTGATCAACAACGACATGATCGGCAACATCCGCGGCATCACCGGGGTAGTCAACAACACTACGGCGCGGGTGTTCTCGGAAGGCACCCGCTATGACGAGACCCCCGAGGAGGCTGCGCAGCGACGCTCCCAGGGCGGCGAAGTGGATTCCCCTTCACGCAATGTGGCGCGCTACATCGACCAGATGGCCGACCTGTACGTGCCCAACCTGGACGTGATGATGGTGTACCGCCTTGACCGCTTCGGGCGCGGTGGGCATCACCGCCCGTTCAATGAAGCCGGCATTCCGGCCGTGCGCATCATGGAGACCAACGAGAACTACAACTGGCAGCACAACGATGTGCGCGTGGAGGATGGCATCGCCTATGGTGATGTGATCGAGCATGTGGACTTCGACTATGCCGCGAAACTCACGGCGCTGAATGCCGTCACGCTGGCGTCGATGGCGTGGGCCCCGGCACCTCCAAGGGATGTCAGCATCAGCGGCCAGGTCAGTGCCGATACCACGCTGCGCTGGACGAAGGTGCCAGGGGCCACAGGCTATCGCCTGCACTGGCGGCTGACCACGGAGCCACAGTGGACGTACTCGCGCACGGTGGGCGATGTGGAGGAATTCACGCTGGAGAATGTGGTGATCGACAACTACTACTTCGGCGTGTCGAGCCTTTCGGAGAACGGTGTGCAGAGCCCGGTGGTGTTTCCGGGCCCTGCGGGGGCGTTCTGAGGCGTTGCAGCCTCTTACTGTGGATTCACGCAGGCCACTTCGCCGTTCTTCATCACCGTGTGAATGTCGCGCACATTGCCGATGCTCTCGAAGGGATTGCTGTTGAGAATCACCAGGTCGGCCATGTAGCCGGGAGCAATGCGTCCCAGCTGCGAGCCGGCACCCAGCGCCTCCGCCGCGTCGCTCTGGGAAGAGCGCAGCGCCTGGGCAACTGTCAGCCCTGCTCCCACATAGATCTCCAGCTCGCGGTGCAGTGAATCGGCGTGCGCCACGAAGGGCGAATCCGTGCCTGCCACGATGCGGCCGCCGCCATCCACGATGCGCTTCAGAATATCCTGCTGAATGCTGATGTCACTGCCGCGCTCGGACAAGGCCATGGTAGGCGTGACGATGACACGGGACTTGGTGATCAGGGCAATCACGTCCTGGTAGGAGCGATCGAGTCGTGAGGCCTTCATGGAGAAGCCGCGACGGCTGGTGGCCGACAGGTGCTCCATCTGATCCACGCCATTGGCGACCGCGGGGTACAGTTCATGGGACGACACAGGGATGCCGGCTTCATGGGCCAGCTCTATCGCGCGCTTCTGCACCGTGTAGTCCTGCCGCACATAGCTCTTGTACATGTTCAGCTGCAGTTCGGTGGACAGGCGAGAGGAATCTTCGATGCGCACCAGGTCCTCGACTGTTTCTGACACACCGTAGGACACTCGCGTGCCCTCGTTCAGCGGGCCTGCAGTAAAGACACGTGGCCCCGGACGACGGCCAGAGGCCTCGGACTCGCGCCGCTCCACCGCGTGGTAGGGGTCGTCCCCCGTTTCCCGCAGGGACGTGATGGCGTGGCACAGGTACATGTTGCCCAGCATGATGCCCTGGGTAATGGACTGGTGCGTGTGGTTCTCGATCAGTCCAGGCATCACGAACTGCTCGGACGCATCGATCAGCGTGCCTACG